>DAORAG010000134.1:0-7595 GCA_035344095.1 Cyclobacteriaceae bacterium
GAGTGAATCGGAATCCACCTTTTTTCGCTTTGCCTACTGCTGTTCGAAAGCCTGAAACTATATATGCATCCATCTCTTTAGTTGTTAGTTCTCAGTTATTAGTTTTTAGTTCCGGAGTGGTTTGCCTCCAGTAAGAATAGATTGAATTCTCTCCAGTGTTTTCTTCTCTCCACACAACGACACGAAAGCCTCGCGCTCCAGATCCAACAGGTATTGTTCACTTACTTCCTGAGGATAACTCAAGTCGCCTCCACACATCACATTAGCTATCTTCATGGCAATCTTCATATCGTGATCGGAGATGTATCGGCCCATTTTCATTCCATTTACACCAGCTGCGAATAGTGCCAAACCAGTTCTTCCCTGCACTTTGATGTTTGTGGCCTGCACTGGCATGGTGTACCCGGCATCAGCCAACTCCAGCACCGCTGCCTTTGCATCAGCGATTTGCCTGTCTTTGTTCATCGATATTCGATCCACACTTCTTAACACTCCCATCTCTCTCGCTTCTTCAGCAGACAATGCAACTTTGGCTGTCGCGATGTTCATAAATGCATTTTGCAAAGCATTCAACTCCACATCACCCTCTTGCAAAGAATCGCTTACACGCTTTGTAAATTCTTTCGTTCCTCCTCCTCCTGGTATCAACCCCACACCTACTTCCACCAATCCTATATAAGTCTCTGCCGCTGCCTGCGCGATATCCGCATGCATGGTCATTTCACATCCACCTCCCAGTGTACGTCCCTGAGGCGCAACGACTACTGGCACGGAAGAATACCTCAACCTCATTACCGTGTTCTGAAAAGCGCGCACCATGAAGTCAATCTCATCGTAGTCCTGCTCAATGGCATACATAAATACCAACCCGAGATTGGCACCTAGTGAAAAGTCTGGTCCCTGGTGACCTACTACCAATCCGCGGTAGTCTTTTTCTGCAAGCCCGATCGCATAGTTTAAGCCTTCCACCACAGCACTACCGAGCGTATAGCTCTTGCTGTGCCATGAGAAGTTGATTACGCCATCTCCAATGTCCGTGATTTTTGAATCTGCATTCTTCCAAACCACTTTGTCACTCAGGTTTTCCAAAATGACAAAGCCCTCCATACCGGGTACTTTCTTGTAGCTCTTCGATGGAATGTCGTAGTAGGCCCTTTGCCCATCCTGCACCACATAAAATGATGTCTTACCGGAGGAGAGCATGTCGTAAACCCATTGCGCGGGTTTATATCCTGCTTCTTCCATGGTCTTTACAGACTTCTCCACACCAACTGCATCCCATGTTTGGAATGGTCCTAATTCCCAACCAAAACCAGCGCAAACGGCATCGTCTATTCTGAAGAGCTCATCGCTGATCTCAGGAATTCGATTGGAAGCATATTGAAACAGTCCATAAAAAGCATCGCGATAAAATTCACCCGCCTTGTCTTTTCCAGCCAGTAACACCTTGAACCTGTCTTTCAGGTTGTCGATAGTCTTTGTCGTCTCCAGCGTAGCAAACTTTGCTTTGGCTTTCGGTTTGTACTCAAGCGTGTTGAGGTCAAGGGTGAGGATTTCAGTTTTCCCTTTTGCATCCTTACTCTTTTTGTAAAATCCCTGACCCGTTTTATCACCAAGCCAGTTGTTCTTCTCCAGTTTGGCAACGACCTCTGGTAGTTTGAACATCTCCCTGCCTTCATCATCAGGCAGTGCTGCATATAAGTTGTTGGCTACTTTCACCAGTGTATCAAGACCAACGAGGTCGGAAGTACGGAATGTAGCTGACTTGGGTCGGCCAATCACCGGGCCTGTCAACTTATCAACTTCATCTACATTCAAACCCAACTTCTGCATTGAATCAATCACCTTCAACAAACCCCATACGCCAACCCGGTTTCCAATAAACGCAGGTGTGTCCTTGCAAAGGACTGTTGTCTTTCCCAGGTACAGATCACCATAGTGTATGAGAAACTTCGTCACATCCGGGTCCGTGTGCGGAGTAGGGATTACTTCAAATAATTTGAGATAGCGGGGCGGATTGAAAAAGTGCGTGCCACAGAAGTTCTTTTTGAAATTTTCACTTCGTCCCTCCGCCATCAGGTGAATAGGAATTCCTGAGGTGTTCGAAGTTACCAGTGTTCCCGGTGTTCTGTATTTTTCTACTTCCGTGTAAACTTTCTTTTTGATATCAAGGTTCTCGACCACTACCTCAATGATCCAATCGTAATCCTTGATCTTGGGCATGTCGTCTGTGAAGTTGCCCAACGTGATTCTCGAGATAAACTTCTTTGAAAAGAGGGGTCCCGGACTGGACTTCACGCTGCGGTCAAAAGACGACTGAACGATTCGGTTCTTCACTCGTTTGTCATCAAGTGAGAGTCCTTTCGCTTTCTCTTCCTCATTAAGTTCGCGCGGTGCAATATCAAGCAACAGGACAGAACATCCAATGTTGGCGAAGTGACATGCGATCGCTGATCCCATCACACCTGATCCCAACACTGCAACTTTTCTAATATTTCTGTTCATATCTTATAGGTTCGTATTTATTCAAGCTTTCGCACTTGAAACTGGTTCATAAATTATTTCTCGTTCGATGGCCTGGTTTACTGAGGCAAGCACATCAAAAAATGCATTCAATTTTGACTCGGGTATGATCTCTCTCATCACGTTGTTGAACTGAAGCACGGTTTCCCTCGCCTTGTTCTTCATTTGAACACCTTTGCTCGTTAAGAAAATCCGCACTCCTCTTCTATCGTTTGGATCCGGAGCCCGATAGATCAACTCTTTCTCTTCCATCGACTTGAGCAGGCGAGTAAGGCTTCGCGCTTCCAGGCCCATTTGGGGAGCAATCTTCGTGGCGGCTGTACCTTCTTCACTATTAATATTAAGTAGAACATAGCCAACCGACATCGTACCACCATACTTGACCGCCTGCTGATTGTACATGCGGGAAATGGCATGCCAGGTAGCTTTTATGTGGTGATCCAGAGTCTCTTCTTTTTTCATCTACAATGCCCAAAGGGAGTCGAATATAGCGAATTTTAGTATGCATGCATACTATATATCGAATAAATTTTATGCCGAGGGTTCGTACTCACCGGTTAATCCTGATGCAGCCTTTCTTTGAATTATTCTGGAATATGGACGAAAAAAGACTCACCTATTTATGAACAATAAACCGGTGTGCCATGTCCGTTTCCCTTTGATTTGGCCATAGACTAGCATGTGATGTTTTCACCAACAGAATGAAATCAAGCACCGGTAGCGTGAAATATTTTACATCATCGGCAGGTTGCTTTTGGTTTTAAAAACATGAAAGGTCAAGCGTTGTAAAAAAATATTGCCGTTTCGTCCTACAGCATGGACCAGGGACGCGGCTTGCACTGAGCAAAGAAAATCACAGACCTCGACATGAAGAATCTGCTTTCATCGATCCGGCTTTTCAACTTTGGCAGACAAAACACTTCGTTAGCGGCACTTAAGCTCCCGCTTGTCGTTCACGCCATATTTTCTATCTTGACTTGAATTTTTGATTTGCTGACTCAGCATTCATGAGAACCCGAGTTACTGATAAGGTTCGTTTATTTTACTCCACACTCTCCTTTCTGATTATTATGACTCTCGCAAACGGTTGCAATTCATCCGACCAACATAAGGTAGTCACCTGGCCACACGGTGTCTACTATGAAATCTTCGTTCAGTCATTCTACGATAGCAATGGAGACGGAATTGGTGACATCAACGGCCTTACTCAAAAGTTAGACTACATTCAGGACCTGGGGGTCAATGGTGTATGGCTCATGCCCATTATGCCCTCTCCCTCCTATCATAAGTATGACGTTACTGACTACAAGGGTATCCATCCTGACTACGGCACAGTTGAAGACTTTAAGAAATTTGTAGATGAGGCGCACAAGCGTGATCTCAAAGTAATCATCGATTTGATTATGAATCATTGCAGCATGCGTCATCCCTGGTTTGTAGACGCTGTGGAAAATCCCAAGGGCCCATATCGGGATTATTTCCTGTGGGCAGACAAAGACAGCATCGCCAACGAAATCGCAAAAAAGACAACGACATTGGACTCAGACAATATCACACAATGGCATGCGGTAGAAGGTGATGAGAAAGGAGAACACTACTACGGTTTCTTCAATCGTGATATGCCAGATCTCAACTTCGACAATCCGGCAGTGCGCAAGGAGTTTGTTGAGATTGGTCGCTATTGGTTTGAAGACATGAAAGTAGACGGCTTCAGATTAGATGCCGCTAAACATATTTATCCCGATGACCGTGCGCCAGACAACCATGCTTTCTGGGCTTGGTTTCGCGGTGAGATGGAAAAAATAAAACCAGATGTCTACATGGTGGGTGAAGTGTGGAGCCCGGCTGAAGAAGTAGCGCCTTACCTGAAAGGAATTCCAGCGCTTTTCAACTTTGATCTCGGTGTTGCGATAATCAATGCAGTAAATGCAGAGAAGGATACCAATAACCTTGTCAAAACCTACAAAACGATTGCAGACTATTATCACGGGGTAACACCTGAATACCTGGACGCCACTTTCCTTACAAATCATGATCAGAACAGAATCATGAGTGTGTTGGGCAACGACCCAAAAAAAATGCGGGTGGCTGTGGCGCTACTCATGACATTACCAGGTACCCCTTATATCTATTATGGTGAAGAATTGGGTATGCTCGGCATGAAGCCGGATGAGCATATACGGGAGCCGTTTGTTTGGGATAAAGGGAATGCAGTAGCTGGTCAGGCATCGTGGATTACGCCCGAGTACAGCACAGACCAAACCATCAGCCCGCTTTCAATTCAAACAGCTGATGAAGGGTCGTTGTACAATTATTACAAAAATTGGATTCGGTTAAGGAATACAAGCCGTGCACTTAGCTATGGTGAACTGAATTATTCCGATATTAAGAAGAAAGAAATTATCAGTTTCGTGCGAGAGATGGAAAATGAGTCGGATCTAATCATTCACAATATTTCCAACAAGACGGCTAGTGTGAAACTGCCCGAACCCATGAAGAGATACAGCAGCATATACTATCAGTCTGACACCAAGGCCACGATAATCGATGGTCAATGTACTTTGCCACCTTATTCAACCGTGATCTTGCAACCCCTTTAAGCATTTAAATCCCCGACAAATGTCTAAACAAACCTTTCTCTTTTTGGTCACCATTGTCACCGCCATGGGCGGATTGTTATTTGGGTATGACACTGGCGTAATCAACGGCACCCAATTTTATTTCAGTAAATACTTCGAGCTCGATCCTGTGATGAAGGGTTGGGTAGTGGGTAGCGCATTGGTAGGTTGCTTCACTGGCGCCTTGGTAGCGGGCACACTTAGCAAGGCCATTGGAAGGAAATATTCCCTTATTATTTCGGCCATACTCTTTACGATTTCAGCATGGGGATCTGGTTTGCCTGCAATACTTCCCGAAAGTATTTCATTGATGGTCTTCTTCCGAATTGTTGGTGGGCTTGGAATTGGTATAGCGTCAATGAATGCCCCCATGTACATCGCTGAAATATCGCCAGCGGATAAGCGCGGTCTGATGGTAACCTATTATCAATTGGCAGTAGTAATTGGTTTTTTCGCTGTATTTCTTGCCACCTATTTTATTGGCAACACAAAAACGGAACAGGAGAATATTGACTACGGATGGCGCGTGATGTTCTGGTCTGAATTGGTGCCTTGTTTTTTGTTTTTGATCCCATTGTTTTTCGTGCCGAAGAGTCCCCGTTGGCTCGCAATGAAAGGAAGGAACGAAGAATCATTAAGCGTGCTGAACAAAATACACGGGCCTGAAATGGCGGAAAAAGAATATAAGGAAATTCAGGAATCACTGGCCGCTGATGCACAAAAAGCAAAAGTCAATCTTTGGGGAAAAAGTGTGTTCGCTATCGTGGTGATTGGCACCATCCTTTCAATGCTCCAGCAGTTTACAGGGATCAATGCAGTGCTCTATTACGGAGCCGACATTTTTGAGAAAGCACTTGGCTTCGGGCAGGAAGATATCCTTGCGCAGCAAATTCTGTTGGCAGGTATCAACCTCGTCTTCACATTTGTAGCCATGGCCACTGTCGATAAGTTTGGTCGCAAGCCACTGCTCTATGTTGGTTCTATCGGAATGTTCCTCGGCTTTTTGCTACTGACGGTCACGTTAATGACAAATTCAGTTGGCGTGCTTTCGCTGATTGGTGTGTTGATGTTCATTGCTTCGTTTGCGATGTCAATGGGACCGGTCGTTTGGGTGATTCTTGCCGAAATGTTCCCGAACAATATCAGAAGCGCTGCGATGTCGGTGGCTGTAGCTGCACAGTGGGCATCCAACTATTTCGTGTCCCAGACCTTCCCCATGGTGGCAGAAAGCAAGGCCAATGCCGGGGAGTTCTGGAATGGATCGCTGCCGTATGTACTTTTCATGTTCTTTATCTTCCTGATTTTCGTTTTCACTTACAAGTACATTCCGGAAACGAAAGGAAAGACCCTGGAGCAACTGGAGAAGATGTGGGAGGAAAGGAACAAGGCCTAAAAAATTTCACCTTAACGGATCTGCGAATAACTTTTTCAGGCAATCTATGTCGTAAATTGTCATTCGTACTTTAGCGCCTAAGCACTTTCTTCTATGACCAACGGCCTTCAAACCACAGACTACATTGTATTTCTGTTCTATTTTCTGATTGTCGCGAGTTACGGGTATTGGGTATATAATCGTAAGAAAAAAGCAGAGGCTGACTCGAAAGATTTCTTCCTGGCAGAAGGCTCACTGACCTGGTGGGCTATTGGCGCTTCATTAATTGCCAGTAACATCTCTGCGGAGCAGATGATCGGCATGAGTGGCTCTGGATTCAAACTCGGTCTCGCCATTTCTGCCTATGAATGGATGGCTGCTGCTTCGTTGCTTATCGTTGCCATTTTCTTCATGCCGGTTTACCTGAAGAACAAAATCTTTACCATGCCTCAGTTTCTGAGTCAGCGGTACAACGAAAGCGTGGCGATGATCATGGCGATCTTTTGGCTTATGCTGTATGTAGTAGTCAACCTGATGTCCATCCTCTATCTAGGTGCGCTGGCGATCAGCGGTATCTCAGGATTAAGTGTGGTGGTTTGCATTTTCGCACTGGCAGTATTCGCCATTTTTATTACGCTAGGCGGAATGAAAGTGATTGGCTACACCGATGTAATCCAGGTTTTCTTTTTGGTGCTTGGCGGATTGGTCGCCACCTACATCGCATTAAACATGATTTCAGAAGATGGTGGTATCGTAAAAGGTTTTTCCTTATTGACTCAAGGGGCCTCCGAACACTTTCATCTTATTTTCACCAAAGACAACCCTAATTACATTGACCTGCCCGGGCTTAGCGTTCTGATTGGTGGCATGTGGATTGCCAACTTGAGTTACTGGGGCTGTAATCAATACATCACGCAAAGAGCCCTGGGCGCTTCGCTGCCTGTGGCGCGGTCCGGTCTTCTGTTCGCTGCTTTTTTGAAAATGTTAATGCCTGTCATCGTAGTGGTCCCCGGCATTGCCGTTTATTTTATCATCAAGGAAAAAATTCCAGGGATAAGTGAGCGTGACATGCTCACCGCTTC
>DAORAG010000135.1:0-7550 GCA_035344095.1 Cyclobacteriaceae bacterium
GGCACCATGAATTGCGCCTTGCGCAGCTACCAAAACGATATCAGGATTTTTGGGATGGATCACAATCCTTGAAATCTGCATTGTTTTCTCCAGTCCCATATGTTTCCAGGTTTTACCAGCATCATACGACTTGTAAACCCCATCACCATAGGAAGTCATCACGCCTCGTGGAGCATGCTCGCCCATTCCCACATAGATGATGTTGGGGTTACTTTCCGATGCTGCCACGGCTCCTACTGAGCCAGTCTTAAAGAACCCATCTGAAATATTATTCCAGGTATTGCCTGCATCATTAGTTTTCCATAAACCACCACCCGTGGTTCCCATATAATATGTAAACGGATCGCCTATTATACCTGTAGCGGAGTTTGATCGGCCACCGCGAAACGGCCCGATACTTCTGTATTTCATAGATTTGAAAACCGAGTCAAGACTCTGTGAATGGGCAATAGTACACAGCAGCAAAAAAATTGATAGCGTAAGATTCTTCATGGTATTAGGTTTGAACACCCTTCAATATACTAACAATCCGACTTGTACATTACGGGCTATGGATAATCGCGCTCAAATCAATTTGTAAGGTTAAAACTTGTAAAAAATTGTAACAAGTACACTGCAGCGGTAAGTATGAAAACCAATTATCATTTTTATCGTAAGATTGTGAATTGAGCAACGCATGACACCCACCAAACGAATTGCCATCATCCTGACCGTGGTCTTTCTGATACCCGCGTTGTTCTTTTCAGTGTATGAGATATCCGGCCTGAACAAGGACGAAAAGCTCATCGAGGAGATTTATCAAAAGCAATTGGAAGCCATCCTCTTCTCGGCTAATCAATATTCAGATGACATTCTCAACAGTTGGATTTCTAAAACGGAGGTTGCACTTGGTAGCGAAACCGAGAATAACCTTCCGCCCTCTCTTGAGACCATGCTTACGCTAAACTCTTCTATCAATCTTGTGTTCATTAGCGCAGACACTGTCATTCACCATGCATCACTTAAGTCCTATTCGCTTGATACATTGACATCCAAAAGCCTACGGGAGCCAGTGATAGATGGCCTTGGAGAAAATGGTCTGTTAATTCAGCAACTGATCAAGTACAAGAAAAGTGGCTTTCAAAAAATTGTAATGCTTCCCAGCAAAAATCAAAACCTTGCTGACCTTCAGGTCTTGATTTTTATCGTTGGAGACTCACCAACTTCCTTTAAAATAGCAGGTTTCGTCATTGATCCGGATGCATTCGTTAATCAACTGGTAGGCCCACGTCTGCAAGTAATCTCTAAAGATCAATTCATTCTCTCAGTGTACGATAAAACTACCAAAGCAAGTGTGTACTCAACACTCACTTTGGATACCGCTTCATTAAATTCGGCAAGGTTGGTCAGTGATTTCTGGATATTTCCCAACTATGCCCTTGGTATCAGAACGCAAGGATCCTCCATTCAACAATTGGTGCAAGAAAGAACAAATACCAACTTGATTCTGCTGATCGGACTGGACGTTATCCTTATTATCGCGCTAATCCTCGTATTCAGAAATGTGAAAAAGGAGGTACAACTGGCACAGAATAAATCAGATTTTGTTTCGAATGTCTCGCATGAGATAAGAACGCCACTTGCGCTTATTAGCATGTTTGCGGAAACACTCGAGATGGACCGCGTGCCTAGCGAACAAAAAAAGAAAGAATACTACACCATCATCAGTAAAGAAACACAAAGGCTAACAGGTATTGTAAACAAAATTCTCAACTTCAGTCAGACGGAAGCCGGTAAAAAGAAGCTGAATATTGAACGAGTAGGACTCTCAAAGGAAATTGCAGCGTTGCTAGCGACTTATGATTTCCATCTTCGCAGTAAGGGATTTGATTATACCTTTGAGCCAAGCGCTGAAGTTTGGGTGAATGCGGACCGAGAAACTCTCATTGAGATGATTATTAACCTTATTGACAATGCCATCAAGTATAGCACAGATAATAAAAAAATTGAGATCAGCATTGGCAGCAAAGTTGGAATGGGTTGGGTGGCTGTAAAAGACAATGGTGCCGGGATCAGCCGACACGATCAGAAACATATTTTCGATAAATTTTACCGGGTATCCACCGGTGACCTTGCAAAAAGCCCAGGGACGGGCCTCGGGTTATCATTTGTAAAGCAGTTGATTGAGCAGCAAGATGGTAAGATCGCTGTGGAAAGTGAGCCGGGCAAAGGATCTACATTTTACCTTTATTTTCCACTAGCAGAATAGTCATGGCAAACATATTGATTATAGAGGATGAGCCTGCAATGAGATTGGGATTAAAAGACAATCTTGAGCTGGAGTCTTATACTATTGACCAGGCCGACAATGGAGAAGCTGGCCTTGAAAAGCTAAAGCGCAACAACTATGATCTTGTACTGCTTGATGTAATGCTGCCTAAAATTTCTGGTTTTGATGTGTGCAAGTCAGCGAGGGCTGCGGGCATCACCACTCCCATTATTTTACTCACAGCCCGTGGCGAAGAATTAGACAAAGTGCTAGGGCTTGAGCTAGGAGCTGACGACTATATTACAAAACCATTTAGCGTAAGGGAGTTACTGGCCAGGATCAAGGCTATTATTAGAAGGAGTCAACTAGCCCCTACTCGTGAATCGGAATGGATAACCATTGGCAGGCTCAAACTGGACTTTACTGCATTCCGAGCCGAAGAAAATGGCAAAGAAGTCAGACTATCGCATAAGGAATTCGAAATACTCAGTTTCCTGTATCAATCAAAAAATGCGGTTGTAAGCCGCTACGACCTACTGGAGAAAGTATGGGGCTACGATGAGCAACCCACTACGCGCACAGTGGACAATTTCATCGTTCGCCTGAGACAAAAGGTAGAGGACAATCCAAACAATCCCAGGATCATCCTTACTGTGCATGGCACCGGGTACCGACTGGTACTCTGATTCGCCAATAAATATTCTGTTACATCTTGTTACAATCGTTTACCAGGTGGTGACATCTACCCCTTGGCGCGCCCGTTTATTTGTAGTGTGAAGGAATCAATACTATAACAAAACATTTTACAATTATGAAAACAAAGACAATTATACTGGGAATGGTGGTGGCTGCATTAAGCATCATTTCATTGAATGTGAGCAATGCGCAGAACGCAGAATTTCCACCGGTTAAAGTTCTCCCTGCCGACAGAGATATGATCAAACTTATTTTTGAAACCGAGACTGATCAGCAAGTAAACGTGAAGTTCCTTGATAACAAGGGTATGATTGCTCAAGACAGAATTAAGAGCAAATCATTTGACGGAGGATTTGTGAAGCGCTACAAGGTGCAACGCAATATCAATGATACCTTTTGGATTGAAGTAAAAAGCCAGGAGCTGGTGGTGACTTACAAAGTGACAGGTTCCAAGGACGGCAAATGGATGCCTGAACTGGAGAGCACCGCCTACCAGCCAGTAGTGGCTTCAAAATAGTGGGGCTTGAAAAGTGTGAGTGTTGTTAAGTAAAAGGTGTCGTAACTTGCGGAACGGTTACGCACCTTTTTCTTTATTAGTTTGTATTTTTAGCGAGACAGGGACTTGAAACTTCTAACAACATATATTCTTCTTCTTGGTTTGACTATCCCATATAGTTATGGGCAAGTCATCAACCTGCGCGGAAGTTGGAAGTTTCATATCGGTGATCGGGAGTCCTGGTCTAAACCAGATTTCGATGACAGGGATTGGGAATACATTGTCGCTCCCTCGGCATGGGAAGACGAGGGCTTCAATGGCTACGATGGGTTCGCCTGGTACAGGAAAAGATTTGATGGCAAGCGACTTTCCAGCGATGAGAATTACTACATTAATCTTGGATACATTGACGATTGCGATGAGGTCTATGTCAACGGGCTTCTGATTGGTTTCTCCGGATATATGCCTCCCAAATTCAAGACCGCCTACAATACGGAGCGCAAATACAAAATTCCCAGTTCAATTATCAACTTTAATGGCGAGAACACAATTGCAATACGTGTATTTGATGTTACCCAAGGCGGAGGGATAATTGAAGGAGATATTGGAATTTATAAAGCCGAACGCAGTCGACTTCTGGTAGACCTTCAAGGGCTTTGGGATTTTGGCCTAAGCTCGTGGGGTGAATCGATAAAAAGTCCCTCGCAGTGGGAAAAGATAATGGTGCCGGCTCCGTGGGAGCATCAGGGCTTTAGCAAATATGACGGCTTCGCCTGGTATAGAAAAACATTTACTGCTGATAACGCTTTGACAAACCGCGATGAAGATTATGTCATACTGATGGGTAAGATTGATGACTTTGACAAGGTTTACCTTAACGGCCGATTAATTGGTAGTACAAATGACAAGCGTCATTTCGGTGCCAGCCAGTCATATAGTCGCTTTCGGGTCTATTCCATTCCCACCGATCTCATTAAAACGGGCATCAACACCGTTGAGGTATTAGTTGAAGATATAGGCAATATTGGCGGAATATACGAAGGTCCCGTAGGCATAACTACCAGAACAATCTTCGAACGCTATTACAGGTAGGTCTTCGCGTTGTCCAAATTCGTTCAAAATTGTAGCAAGTGCGATAAGGTGGTAACTTGTTAGACAGTTTACCCGTCTAAATGGATTAACACTCAACCTAACAAGCTCACATGTTTACCAGCTACCTGAAACTCGCCCTGCGCAATTTTGGCAAAAACAAAGTTCCCTTTTTGATCAACCTCATTGGGATGAGCATTGCACTGGGCTGTTGCATTACCGCCTATGTCAACTACGAGTATAATGTAGAGTTTGATAAGGCACAGGTCAATGCTCCCAACATTTTCCGCGTAGCGTTCTGGCAAGAAAATGAGGGCAAGCGTACGCCTTATGGCGTTGCCCCGATGCCGGTTTCGAACCTCATTCGGCAAAATCTTTCAAAAGAAGAAAAGGTAATCCAATACATTAGTAAGGACGCCCAATTTCGAATTGGTAATGACATGTTTCGCAGGCAATTCGTCTACACTGAACCGGCATTCACATCGACATTTTCAATTGAATTGCTTGAAGGCAGCCTTGATATAACCGATAAGACGAAAGTGCTGATCAGCGACCAGCTCGCCAAATCTTACTATGGCAACATAAATGTGGTTGGGCAGCCGTTGACCCAGATCATTGGGGGCGAGCCTAAAGAATTCGAAATTGGTGGCGTTTACAAGGCTTTTCCATTCAATTCAAGCTTTCGATTTGACCTGCTTTCTTCTTATGAAAATTATTTCAATAACCCAGAACAGAAGTTAGAGATCGAAAGTGACTGGAGTCGATGGGCTACCACCTTTGTATACACCAAAGATCCGTCAACAATAAAATCAATAGAAGCAGAGCTTTCGAAATATGTTCAGATTCAAAATGATGCCAGAAGAGACCTCCAGGTAAAATCATATTATGTAGAGCCATTCATCGGAATGTCGGCTCGAGCAATTCGTGAAAAAAATCAGGGCCACTGGATGAATGGGCCAATGCCTCCTGCGGCAGTTGTAGCACCCATCGCTATGGCAGGATTTCTGCTGCTGGTAGCTTGCTTCAATTTCATGAACAACTCCATCGCTGTTGCCGGTCATCGATTAAAAGAAATCGGTATTCGAAAGGTGATAGGAGGAAAACGAAAGGAGTTGATTATCCAATTTCTATCTGAGACCATTGTCTTTTGTTTATTGTCATTGCTGCTGGCACTCGTTCTTGCCGAGTACCTTACAGATGGATGGAATTCAATGTGGGCGGGGATAGAACTTAAGATCCGCTATGCGGAAAATGTTATGCTCTTCATTGTGATAGCTTGCTTGATTTTATTCACCGCACTGGTGGCGGGTGGCTACTCAGCGTTTTATATTTCATCTTTCAAGCCGATTCACATCTTGAGAGGCACCACCCGCTTTGGTGGCTCTGGTCTTCTATCAAAGAGTTTGCTTGTATTTCAGTTCAGCATATCGTTGGCAGCCGTGATATTTGCTTTGGCCTTTTATTATAACTCACGGTTTCAGCGTTCTTATGATCTGGGCTACTCGTACCGCTCAGTTATTCAGGTGCCACTCGAGAATTCATCCCAATACGACCTCCTGAAAAATGAATTGCAGCAAAACACCAATATTCATTCTATTGGAGGCGCTGCGCATCACATCTACAACAGCTCCTATAAGGTAGCGGCAAGATCAGAAAAACAAGTGGAGAAGGAAATCGATGTACTCGATGTTGGCGATGACTATTTCGAAACACTTAATGTTAGAGTGATCCGGGGCAGAGAATTTGAAAAGGACCAAACGTCAGATATCAATGAGTCGATTATAGTTAATGAATATTTTTTGCAAGCTTTTGAACTTGATGAAAGCACACTAGGTCAGCGTATCACGCTGAACGATACCATCCAGGTATATATCGTTGGCGTTGTAAAAGATGTATACCTCAAAGCCTTATTTCAGCCATTGACTGCAATGGCTTTTCGGTACGTTCCCAAATCCAGCTATCAGTACCTTGTAGCCTCCACCGATCCTGAAAATTTAGCTGCAACAAATCAGCAGATAAAGGAAGCCTGGGCAAAACTTTTTCCAAATCAACTATACACAGGAAGGCTAATGGAGCAAAACATGATGATGGTAATGGAGCACTTCGATAGCGTGGTTATCCTTTACACATTTCTAGGGGCGGTCGCGATCATTATGTCAATATCCGGTTTATATTCTTTGGTGTCTTTGAATCTTCAGAAGCGCAATAAAGAATTTGGAATTAGAAAGATCATGGGTGCTCCCACGCGTCACCTGGTGTTGCAGGCCAGTAAGGCATTTTTGATCATCATGGTAATTTCATTCGTTATCGGTTCTGCTATGGGATCAATCATGGTAAATGGCCTGATGGACAGTGTCTGGGAATACTATGTGGCGATAAATGCAGAAGTACTAACACTGGCAGTCGTTATATTGCTCACCATCGCTGTGGCAACAGTAAGTTACAAGGTATTCAAGGTGGTAGCTACCAACCCTGTCGACTCACTCAGGTACGAGTAAAGCGTTGCTAAATTTTATTTCAAATAAAAAAGTGTTGTGGTCTCTTCCTTGGATAAGCCATTGACTTTTCTGGCTTTCGATGCCCTGTTCCATTTCGATCGGAACTTGCCCTCGGACCAGTCGGATAAGATGGAGGGATGAATGTAGGAAGACCGGCATACTGAAGGTGTGTTGCCCAAGTCCGCAGCAACAGTTTTGATTATTTCGTTTGCGACTCTCTTTCTTGCAGTAGGCGTATCGGGATCGAGCTGCTTGGATAGCCTTGAGGCAGCTTTCCACGTGGCAGCCCATGTGCGAAAATCTTTGGCTGTTACTCGCTCGTTCTTCGCTGTAATTGCATCAAGGTACTCATTGATGTGATTTGATTTTACATCGTAGTCTTTGCCCTTATCATCTTCGTACCTGAACAAATCTTGCTTTTTGTTTAGTCCCCCTACCTCGCCTGACGCTTTGATCAAAAGCGCCAGATCATCTTCCCAAATCCTACGCTTCCATAGTTTTCCAGATTTACCCACGAATTCGA
>DAORAG010000136.1:0-7550 GCA_035344095.1 Cyclobacteriaceae bacterium
ATTGATCGAACAAGGTTATGTATATATCGCTTTACCGCCACTGTACCTATTAAAGCGAGGACGTGATGAAAGGTACTGCTGGACGGAGGATGAAAGACTGGCATTGATTAAAGATATGACCAAAGATGGTAAGGAGGATAGCGTCAATATTCAGCGTTACAAGGGTTTAGGTGAAATGAATCCGGACCAGCTCTGGTCGACTACAATGGATCCCGACAGACGATCTTTAAAAAAGGTATCAATTGAATCAGCAGCCGAAGCTGATCACCTTTTCTCAATGCTAATGGGCGATGAAGTGGCACCGCGGAGAGAGTTCATTGAGAAGAATGCCAAATATGCCAAGGTTGACATTTAACCTATCATGAGTGGTATTGAAGAGATAAAGAGCCCTACCGAGGTGGATGAGAAAGTTGCCCAACAAATTTTCGAAAGCAACTACATCAGCCGTGACCTGAGCTGGCTACAGTTCAACTACCGTGTTCTTGATCAGGCAAAACACATTGATCGCAGCATCTTTGATCGGCTGAAATTTTTGTCCATTACGTCAAGTAACCTGGATGAATTTTGCACCATCAGATTGGGTAGCTTGTACAACTATGTAGATTTTGGTAAAAGTCGAACCGACTATAGCGGTCTGCGCGAAACGCCTTACCGTACATTGCTGCATACTTGTATTCGGAAGTTTGTTGCAGATCAGAACGACTATTACATCAAGAAGTTGAAGCCCCAGTTTTCTGCCAACGGCTTCCTGATTGCTGATTACGATGTGCTCACTGTTGACGAGGCTGAAAAGGTAAATAAATACTTCTCAAGTACTATTTATCCAATGCTTACGCCAATGGCGTTTGACAGCTACCACACTTTCCCGGTATTGAAAAATAACCGACTCTTATTTGGCGTGGTGACTCGCGTCAACGGAGATACCAACAATAACAAACGCGTATCTTTTATCCAGGTGCCGAGCAACCTATCGAGGTTTTATGAGATCACCCGGCAAGATGGAATGATTCTGTTTGTTCCAATCGAGTCAATCATCAAGAAGAACATTCAGCAACTATTTAGAAATATTGAGATCAAGAGTGTCAATATTTTCAGGATCAACCGCAACGGAGACTTTACGCTTGATGAGAGTGAAGATATTGAATCCAATTTCCTGGAGGAGCTGAGAAGGAAGCTTCAGACCCGTAGAACCGGACGCGTGGTAAGGTTGGATTTGCTCGAGGGTGGCGACCCATGGATGATGAGACTACTCAAAATCCAGTGGGACATAGACGAACAGAACATCATCACTGTGCCAAAAGATGGCCTGCTGGATTTCACCGGGCTATTGCAAGTAATCAATCACAAAGAATTCAAAGACAAACGGAGTCAATTGCGATCAGCGGTAGCCCCGATTTCCTATCCTGAATTGGGTACGCGTGATTTATTCGAAGTCTTGAAAGAGAGGGACATTCTGTTGCATCACCCGTATAACTCCATGGAGCCCGTCCTTGATTTGCTTGAAAAGGCAGCCGAGGACCCGAAGGTGTTGTCGATAAAGGTGACAATCTACCGGGTATCGAAAGAGTCGAGGGTGACTGCAGCGCTTTTGCGCGCTGCTGAAAATGGCAAACACGTATCCGTTCTGTTTGAGGTGAAGGCCCGTTTTGATGAAGAGAATAATTTACGCGAAGCAAAACGCTTGCAGAAGGCCGGGTGCTTCGTTATTTATGGAATCAGCAGTTTAAAAACCCACACTAAACTATTGCTGATTGTGCGACAGGAAGATGATGATAAGGTGGTACGATATGTTCACTTGTCCAGTGGCAACTACAATGAGACTACCTCTAGGCTGTATACTGACATTGGACTGTTGAGTACCAATGAAGCCTATGCCAACGATGTGTCTGAATTTTTTAATGTAATCACCGGTCATTCCCAACCCTCTGCCTATCGCAATCTAATCACATCACCGCGCGACATGCGAATTCAGTTGATTAACCTGATTCAGCGCGAAGCAGACAATGCTAAAAACGGAATAGTGTCAGGCATTGTAATGAAAATTAATTCTATTCAGGATAAGGAGTTGATTGATGCTTTGTATTCAGCTTCTCAGGCAGGAGTAAAAATAAAACTCGTGGTTCGGGGAATCTGCTGCATTCGCCCAGGCAGGGCTGGACTTAGTGAAAACATTGAAGTGATTTCCATTGTAGGTGAGTATCTGGAACACTCACGTATTTACTATTTCCATAATGGAGGAGAGCCTAAGGTTTATATAGGTAGTGCGGATGCCATGGTTCGAAGTTTTGACAGGCGAATTGAATCGTTGTTCTTGCTTGAGCAGGATATTCTTCGAAAACAGGTGATGAACATTCTTCGGTACAACCTGAAAGACAATGTTAATTCGTATTCAATGAACGAAGATGGGACTTATACCATCAAAGAACTTCAAGGTGAACCGCCTTTCAATGTGCACAAGGAATTTTATACTGTGACCAGGGAGATCATCGAAGACGTGCAATTGTTTTAAAATTCAAGCTTCTTCTGCTTCTGGTTTTTTTCCAGAAGATACAGCAGCATACCATCTTTCAATCCCACATCGGGAACAAGAATACTCTGGGCATGTGCCCATTGCATCACCTTGACGTACACGTCACTGGCCGGCACGATGACATCCGCCCGATCTGGATTCATTTGAAGTTCATAGATACGTTGATCCATTGTCAGCTTCTCGATGCGCGACTTGACGTCCAGTACTGTTTTCATGCTTATGGTTTTGCCGGGTTTCTTACCCGCCAGTTCAAAGATTTTGCTAATGTTTCCACCGGTTCCCACTGCGGTTACTCTTCCATATGATTTTTTCATATTGGCTTTGATCCATTTTTCCATATCGGTCCACATCACGGGTTGATCGTTGTGTTCAAGCACCCGTACCGAGCCGATCTTAAACGATCGGGTCTTAACCTTTTTGCCATGAACGTAGATGTTGAGTTCTGTGCTGCCACCACCCACATCAATGTGAAGGTATGTATGATCGGTTAAATAGGATCGGATGGCCCTGTTTATCAAGTCAGCTTCTTCCTTTCCGGATATCAGGTTAATTTGAAGTCCAAGCTCGTTGTAAACCCTTTCTGCCAACTCTTTGCCATTGTCGGATTCGCGCATGGCTGAGGTGGCGCAAAACATATAGTCATCTGCTTCATAGAGTTCGATCATGAGCTTATAGGCCTTCATAAGCTTCATGAACTTGGCTATGCTTTCCTTGCTTATTCTTCCGGTGGTAAAAACATCGTGACCTAGTCGAAGCGGAAAGCGTATGTATTCCAGCTTTTTGAACAGGGCCTTGGGCCCCCGATCCAACACAGTTGAAATTTGAAAACGTATTGCGTTGGAACCTATGTCTATGGCAGCTAGCTTCAAAAGGTCAAAGTCGTGTAGAAATTCATTCCAATTCCAAAATAAGCACTTTGCAGCTTCATTTTTAGGAAGTTATTGCATTTCTTTGCACTGCTTATCCAGAAAGACGGAGGGACTGGGCCCCATGATGTCTTAGCAACTTGTTCAGACGATACCGTCAGAATGTTGTGCTAACTCCCATTCAAACTGAAAACGTTTGGAGAAGATAAGCGGCCAATTTTTATCGGCTCTTTCTGGATAGTAGGGATTCACCAAATAACAGGAAGAGTGACAATTCAAGAGATACTTAAGACGAGAATTATGGTACTGGATGGTGCTATGGGTACCATGATCCAGAGGTATAATCTTACCGAAAACGATTTCAGAAACGACCAGCTCAAAGAGCATCCTCATCAGTTGAAGGGGAACAACGACCTGCTAAGTATTACGCGGCCTGATATCATCAAAGATATTCACAGAGCTTACTTTGAAGCTGGAGCAGATATCGCGGAGACAAACACTTTTGGAAGCACATCTGTGGCACAGGCAGATTATCGCCTCGAGTTTCTCGTGTATGACATCAACTATCAGGCGGCTAAGATTGCGAAGGAAGTGGCCGATGAGTTCACAAAGAAGGAGCCTCAAAAACCTCGTTTTGTTGCAGGATCAATGGGCCCCACAACAAAGCTCTCATCCATGTCGCCTGATGTAAATAACCCCGGATATCGTGCTATTACATTTGATCAGCTGGCCACCGCATTCAAAGAACAAGCCAGCGGCCTGATTGATGGAGGGGTGGATATGCTACTGGTGGAGACCATAACAGATACGCTCAACGCAAAAGCAGCTTTGTTTGCCATTCAGGAATTGTTCGAGGAGCGCGGTATCGAATTGCCTATTATGGTTTCGGGGACCATTACGGATGCCAGTGGAAGAATTCTCTCCGGCCAAACCGCTGAAGCCTTCCTCATTTCAGTATCACACGTGCCCATGCTAAGTATCGGGTTGAATTGTGCGCTGGGCGCAAATGCACTCCGACCTTATTTGCAGGTGTTAGATGAAAAAGCGCCATTTTTTGTGAGTGCCCATCCTAATGCAGGATTACCTAATGAATTCGGCCAGTATGATCAGGGGCCTGAAGAAATGGGTCAACAGATTGAAGAATTTTTGAAAGAGGGTCTGGTAAATATTATAGGAGGATGTTGCGGTACCACGCCTGAACATATCAAGTTAATTGCAGAATTGGCCAGCCGCTATTCACCTCGTAAGGTCAGTGAAAATCAGTTATCTGTTGTTCACTAAATGAAAATGGTCAATGGCTAAATGGCCGATAGTCTATTGATACGAGATAAGATTATACAAAGCATTTCCCGTGGCGTTCAAATTTGAGAATATAAACGAGTGGAAAAAGGCAATTGACCTTTCCGGTGAGATTTCCGAGTTGACCAGCACATTGAAAACTTATCAATGAAAATCAATTTGAATATTTCCATCAAAAATTTAAATGATCTGATTAAGGGAGTTCAAGCCTTGAGAAAATCGCTGAAATAGAACGAAATGAGTGTCCCCATTGACCATCAACTAAATAAACATGGACTACTCCAATTAAGTGGTCTGGAAGCTGCTGTCATTACGCGAGAGTCCAATTTTGTGAATATTGGCGAGCGTACAAATGTGACTGGCTCAGCAAAATTTCTGAGGCTGATTAAAGAAGGTTTGTTTGAGCAAGCCCTGGAGGTCGCACTGGATCAAGTCAGAGGGGGAGCCCAGGTAATAGATGTGAACATGGATGAGGGGATGCTCGATAGCCAGGATGCGATGGTCAGGTTTCTGAATCTGATGGCCTCCGAACCGGAAATTGCACGCGTTCCGGTCATGATCGATTCATCCAAGTGGGAGGTGATAGAGGCTGGGTTAAAATGTATCCAAGGGAAAGGAATCGTCAATTCAATAAGTCTGAAGGGGGGAGAGGCAGAGTTTATTCGTCAGGCAAAGTTGGTCAGACGTTATGGGGCGGCAGCCGTTGTCATGGCCTTTGACGAAAAAGGCCAGGCAGACACCTATGAACGAAGAATCAGTATTTGCGAGCGTGCGTACAAAATCCTGGTTGAAAGGGTAAAGTTTCCGCCCTCAGATATCATTTTCGATCCGAATATTTTCCCTGTTGCCACGGGCATAGATGAACATAGAAATTACGCTGTAGATTTTTTCAATGCTACCAGGTGGATCAAGGAGAACCTTCCGGGAGCGCACGTATCAGGTGGCGTGAGCAATGTGTCCTTCAGCTTCCGCGGTAATCAATTGGTGCGGGAAGCGATGCATTCGGCCTTCTTATATCATGCGATTAAGAATGGAATGGATATGGGTATCGTCAATCCCACCATGTTGGAGGTTTACGATGAGATTCCTAAAGAACTTCTGGAGCGAGTTGAAGATGTGTTATTGAACAGGAGAGATGATGCCACCGAGCGTCTTCTTGAATTTGCCGAAACCGTAAAAGGCGCTGCAAAGAAAAAAGAGATTGATGACAGTTGGCGAAAGGGTACAGTACAAGAGAGGATTACTCATTCGCTGGTAAAGGGGATTATTGACTTCATCGAAGAAGACACTGAGGAGGCGCGGCAAATGTTTGACAAGCCGCTCGAAGTAATCGAAGGTCCGTTAATGACGGGAATGAATGTAGTTGGAGATTTATTTGGTGCTGGTAAAATGTTTCTTCCCCAAGTGGTGAAAAGTGCGCGGGTTATGAAAAAAGCCGTGGCCTATCTCACGCCTTACCTCGAAGAGGAGAAGAAGAGAAGTGGCACTTCAGCAGAGCCTGCAGCCAAAATTCTGTTGGCTACGGTTAAAGGAGATGTACACGACATTGGAAAGAATATCGTAGGAGTGGTATTGGCATGTAATAACTACGAGGTGGTGGATTTGGGCGTGATGGTACCTTCTGAAAAGATCCTTGAAACGGCCAAAAAGGAAAAAGTAGATATCATTGGACTTAGCGGATTGATCACACCATCCCTGGATGAAATGGTTCATGTGGCCAAAGAGATGCAACATGAAAAAATGAATATTCCTCTGCTGATTGGTGGAGCAACGACTTCAAGAATTCATACGGCAGTAAAAATTGACCCCGTATACGATGGACCGGTAACCTACGTCCTTGACGCATCGCGTAGCGTACCGGTAGTCACCGAGCTTATTAGCAAGAACTCAAGAGAGGCATTTAAGTCAAAAACAAAAAATGAATACGCGGTCCTGCGTGACGACCATGCGAAGCGACAGGAGGTAAAGGAATTGGTCCCCCTTTCTGAAGCCAGGAACAACAGGGCGACAATTGATTGGGAAAGTTCTACGCTTGTAAAGCCGCAGTTTCTGGGTCGGAGGGAATTGGTTGACTACCCTTTGAATGAGATAAGAGAATACATCGACTGGACTCCGTTTTTCCAAACCTGGATGCTTTATGGGAGATATCCGGGTATTTTAACAGATGCTAAAGTGGGAGTTGAGGCAACCAAGTTGTTCAACGATGCGCAGCGTATGCTGGATTCGATAATAGAGGAGAAGTCATTGAGAGCAAATGGAGTTCTGGCTTTCTACCCCGCAGCATCAACTGAAGACGATTCTGTCGTGCTATTTAGTAATGATGACCGGAAGGAAGTGCTCGACCAATTTCATTTTCTAAGACAACAAAACAAGAAAGCAAAGAGCCTACCTAATTTCTGCCTATCTGATTACATATGCCCGCAATCAATGAATAAAAAGGACTATATCGGAGTTTTTGCGGTGACGGCAGGGATAGGGCTTGAAGCGCTCTCTTCCCGATACAAAGCTGATCATGACGATTATTCTGATATTCTGTGTAAGGCCCTTGCCGACAGACTTGCTGAAGCGTTTGCTGAGTTGTTGCACGAAAAAGTCAGAAAAGAGTTATGGGGTTACGATGCAGCAGAAAGCCTTTCGACCGAAGAGTTGATAGGCGAGAAGTACAGGGGTATTCGTCCGGCACCGGGATATCCTGCTTGCCCTGAGCATACCGAAAAAGGTACAATCTTTAAGCTGCTTGAGGGCAATAAAGTTGGAATTGAATTAACCGAATCTTATGCGATGTATCCGGGCGCATCAGTAAGCGGTTATTATTTCTCCCATCCGGATGCTCGATACTTTGGATTGGGGAAAAT
>DAORAG010000137.1:0-7505 GCA_035344095.1 Cyclobacteriaceae bacterium
CATTGCAACATGTATTGAATAAGCCCAACAGATTTCAGGCATACTGATTTCCCGCCAGCATTTGGACCAGATACGAGAAGAAACCTGTCTTCCGTTGAAAGATTGATATTCAGCGGTACAACAGGATCCTTTCCTTTGTGATTTATGTACAATATCGGGTGTCGGGCATTGATCCAGTTTAGGCGTGGCTGATCAGAAACCTGCGGCAAATCAGCCTCAATTTCTATCGCGAGTTTTGTCTTCGCCTGAATAAGATCTAACCACGCCAGGAGATCAAATGCCTTCTGAACCTCCGGCAGATGCAGGCGCAGAATATCAGTAAGATCACGAAGAATTTTGATGCACTCCCTCCGCTCTTCAAGCTCCAGATTTCTGATCTCATTGTTTGCCTCCAATACTTCTGTCGGCTCCATGAACACGGTCTGGCCTGTGGCTGATTCGTCCATGATCACCCCTTTAACTCTCCGCTTATACTCTGCAAGAACAGGAATTACAACTCTTCCATCACGAATGACCGGTGAGCTGCCTTCAGGTACCATCTTATTGGCAACGGCTTCTTTGAATAACTGATCAATCAGTCTGCGCGCCTTGTGTTCCTCGTCCCTCAGTCGCCTCCGAACTTTTTGCAATTCAGGACTCGCGTTGTCCTTAATAGCTCCCTTGTCATCAATCTTGCTATAAACCGACTTACTCAGTTCTCCTGGAACGCGGATAGGATCGGCCATTTGAAATAACAACGGATTGTGATCCACGCCCTTTCTTATAAAATCTACGCAGGCGTTAACCGTATCCAGTGATACTGCAATTTCAATAAACGAGGTCCCCTCAATAAAACTGCCTTCAAGTGTGGCAATCTTCAGGTGCTCAGTTGGATCATAATAATTTTGCAGCGGAAATGACTCACCCCTTTCTCTAATGCTTTTGAATTCACGATTTTGATAGAGCAGCTTTTTTATTAGTTGATGATCAGTTTGGAACCTGATCTTCTCCACCTTCTTTCTTCCGGGTTCATTAATACAATATCCTTTGATCTTTTCACGGATCAGGTCAAACCCCAGTTTACTTTCAAAATCAGAAGGATAAATCATAACTCTATCAAGGCTGATTCTGCATTCGCTGTTCCCGTAGATTCAGCGTGTCAATCACCGCGTCAAGAATTACTTCGAGCTCACCAGGGCGCTGGAGGTAGTATTGGTAGTTAGCCTTTAAAGTGGAATCACTGAGACCACGTTTTGCAGCTAGTGTATCTTCGTAAGGGTAGAACAACTTCAGTATCGAGTCTCTGGGCAGCTGCGAGCTTGTCACTTTGGCCTCTGCCAGGTATACATCTACCATAAGGCTCACCATCTGCTCTTTGTTCAATAATCCCTCTGGCTTTTCCTCTTGCTTACATTGAGGCATCAGCGCAAATACCACTATGAAAGCAAATATTTTCCATCCACTAAAATCCATATCCCTTTTGTCAAAATTACCGTTGGATACACTGAAAACGGGTCCAAAATACTCATAATTAAGCTATTTTTGGGCCACAAAATCGGTATCGGACGTTGAAACAGCTTCTCAAGAAACTTAGGAAATACGAGATTCAGATCAGGAAGGCGATCAACAGCCAGATGCAGGGCGACTTCCACTCGATCTTCAAGGGATCGGGCCTTGAGTTTGATGACGTACGCCCATACCAATACGGTGATGACATACGCACCATCGACTGGAACGTATCGGCCAAAGGTCACGGAACGTTCGTAAAGACTTTCAGAGAAGAAAAAGAGCAGACGATCTTTTTTATCGTTGACGTAAGTGCCTCTCAAGAGATCGGAACACCGGGCAAAACAAAATACGACATTGCCACAGAAGTGTGCGGTGTACTTGCACTGTCAGCTGTAAAAGAATCCAGTCAAGTTGGCCTTATTTGTTATTCAGACGAACGCGAAAAATATATCCGTCCGAAGAAGGGAATGGGCCAAGCCTACGAAGTGATTTCCAATCTTGTCCGTCTTAAGCCCAAGTCACTAAAGACAAATTTGAATAAAGGCATTGCATTCGCGCTAAATGCCATAAAAAGAAGAAGTGTAGTCATCATGATTTCCGATTTTATCGATGAAGACTACTACACTAATCTTCGATCTTTGGCGCGAAAACATGACCTTGTCTTAATTCAAATCAGCGACAACAGGGAAACCAATTTGCCGAAACTGGGCATCATCCCTGTTCAGGACAAGGAAACAAAAAAAACGCTATGGGTGAACACCTCTTTTGGAGATTTCAGAAGCAGAATAAATTTACATCACCAGGAGCGAAAGGAACAGCTGTCAACATTTAGCCGAAAACACCAGATTAATTTTCTGAGTGTAAATACAAATGAAGACTATGTTCCCAAGCTGCTGAGGCTCTTCAAAGTGAGAAATAAGTCGATGAAAAGTGTTTGAGGTGAAGAAGCTACTTTGTTCAATATTAGTATTTAGTGTTTTTTTCTCTGAAGCTCAGGAAATCGATGTGCGGGGTGGCTTCCTTGCTGACAGCATCAAGATTGGGATTGTGGTGCCCTACACGCTTAGCGCCAGCTACAGCAGAAATCAAACCATTGTATTCCCTGACTCGACCTATTCATTTGCTCCGTTCGAAATTGATCATAAAGTTTATTTCCCCACCCGGTCGACAGCCGAAAAGAGCTATGACAGCGTTGTCTATTACCTCACTTCTTTTGAGATAGATAGTATCCAAAGACTCAAACTTCCAGTCTTTGTTGTGCATCCAAGAGATTGCACAGCCGTTTTTGCCAATGAGGACAGTGTGTTTTTACAGCAACTGATTGCGCAGGTACCAGACTCTCTTTCTATTGAAGAACTGCCGCTGAAAACCAACACCACCTATCAAGCAGTAAGTTGGCTTTTAAATTATCCCTTACTGCTGATTGCGGGTGCCATTCTCGTTGTAGTAGTTGTCTTGGGCTGGCTGGTATTTGGTAAAAGGATCAGAAAGTACTTCGCACTGAGGCGCCTCGATAGAAATCACAGGAAGTTTAACGAAGAATTTGGGCACGCTGTCGATCGTCTGCAACGTGGCTTCTCTACCCAACTCGCTGAATCCACTTTGCTGTTATGGAAGCAATACATGGAACGACTGACTTCAAGCCCGATTACAAAATATACCTCGAAAGAAATTTTTCAGCTTGTGCGGGACGAATCACTTGCCAAGGCTTTGCAAAAAATTGATATGACCATTTATCGCGAAAGTAATGGTCTGGAACAGGAGCCGCTTATGGAGCTTCAGCGTTTTAGTCAAGATCAATTCAACCAAAAAGTACAGGAACTAAAGAATGGATAGGCTTGAAACAGCGTGGTATTCATTGTCATGGTTTTACCCTGGCACACTGTCCGGGTTCACCTGGGCCCATCCATTATTCCTGTGGCTACTCATTTTGGTTCCGATCATTTTCACCCTTCGCTGGTTTTTGAGATTTTTCTTCAATCAAAAGTTGCCGGTGGCCTTGGTTCGTAGCGACCTAAAGAGTACACCACTCACGCTGGTGCGACTTCTACCTGAATTTTTGTTGGCGCTCACGATAATGCTAGTACTTGTGGCACTGGGTAGGCCGCAGACTACCAACGAAAAAGTAGAACAGTGGACAGAGGGGATTGACATCATTCTTGCAATTGATATCTCTCAGTCGATGCAGATAGAAGATTTCACCCCAAATAGGCTTGAGGCTGCCAAAGATGTGGCGCGCGGGTTTATCAAAGGTCGCATTCAAGACAGGATTGGAATTGTTGTGTTCTCCGGGGATGCATTTTCCCTTGCCCCTCTCACCACTGACTATGACTTGCTTAATTCCTACCTGGACGAGATCAGCTTTGATATGATTGAAAACCGGGGCACTGCGATCGGTAGTGCAATGGCCGTGGTGACCAATAGGATGAGAGAGTCGGACTCGAAATCGAAAGTCTGCATTTTGCTAAGCGATGGCGACAATACCGCGGGCAATATCGACCCAATCACAGCTGCGGAACTGGCAGCTGCCTACAACATCAAAACATACACAATCGTTGTGGGAAAGGAAGGTCTTGTCCCTTTTGGCAAGGATTATTTTGGGCGGCCTCATATGGTAGAGAACACTGTTGACGAAACTACAATGAGAAAAATTGCCAGCATCGGCTCAGGTGAATTCTTTCGTGTCACTGACAACGAGGCCTTGAAACGTGTATTCGAAAGGATCGATCAATACGAAAAGGCTGAGATCAAAGAAACCCGGTTCAAAGACACGGCCGATTTCTACTTCATATACTTGCGTTGGGCGATCTTGTTGTTTGTGCTGTGGATACTTCTCAAATCCACTTTCATGAGCAATGTCTTACAGGATTAAGTCAGAAAAGGTCTGCGCGATCATAATCAGGCGAATACCAAAGCCGATTAATAAAATCCCAAGCGTTACGTTCATGATTTTCATCAACCTGTTGGTCACAAGTCTGCGCAACTTGTCCGCAAGGTAGGCCTTGACTACGTCCGTAACGAGTACTGTGGTAAGCAGCGATACAAAGAAGATCAAAAAATTAACACCATTGGTGTATCCCAGGTCAAGGGACGCAATACTCATCACCCCTATCCAAAAAATAGGTACCATCGGACTGAGTCCATTGATCACAAATCCTTTAAAGATACAGCGGAATGCTCCGTTTTCATTCACAGCGGTGACGGCCTTATTTATTGACCTCCTGCTTTTCACTAAAAGATGATAGAGTCCAAACAAGATCAATACCGACCCTCCAACATAACCAAGGCCAGTTCTGAACTCTCCGTTTTCGAGCACCTGGGCCATGCCCATGTAGCAGATAAAAACATAAAGGATGTCACTCAAGGAGACGCCAAGAGCCACAAGTGCCCCGTTCCAAAATCCTTTCTCTACGCTGGTTTGAATAATGGCAAAGAAGACGGGCCCAACAAGAAGTGCAAGCAGTAAACCGAATTTGATGCCATGTACAACAATCATGAAATTTTGTTAGCCTCCAAAAACTCAACCCACTCGTCCAACTGCGCCCGTTTGAGAACTCGTGGAAACTTATTCTGACCTCCCACTTTTCCTTTCGATTCCATCCACTGGTAAAAAGTTTTGACCGGAACGATCTCCACTATCACTTCCTTAAGGGCTGCACTCCTTTCAACGGCATAATCGTCATTGAGTTCCTTTAGCTTCCTATCAATTTTTTCACGGATCACATCTGCATCTACCTCGTTGTCTGTACCTATAAACCAGTGGTGTGCGAATAGTGTACCGTGAGGTATACCGGCCACCGCGAATTCCTTTATGTCGATATTCATTTCGTTGCTCACCAGCTCAACGGCCTTGTTCATATTGTCCACAGAAAGATGCTCCCCACAAAGGCTTAGGAAATGTTTGGTTCGGCCAGTGATGATAATCTCCGATTCCTCCAGAGACGTGAACTTGATCACATCACCGATCAGATAGCGCCAGGAGCCAGCACAGGTCGACAGCAGCAGAGCATACTCTTTTCCCTCCTCGACCTGATCGATGAAGCAGGTGGTGGCATCAGGCCGGATTTCGCCTGTAGACGTGAAGTTCTTGTCATCGAAGGGTATGAATTCATAAAAGATGCCATTGTTCAACACCAGTCGCATCGTCTTGCGCTGAGGGAAGGCCTGATAGGCAATAAACCCCTCTGACGCCAAATAGGTCTCGATGTAGTGTATAGGCCGCCCCAGAAGCCTCTCGAAACCTTTTCTGTAAGGATCGAAGGATACGCCACCATGCACATAGACACTGAGATTAGGCCAAATCTGATGGATGTGAGACACGTTATAGTGCTTGAGTATTTTCTCGAGCAGAATTTGAATCCAGGCAGGCACGCCAACAATAATACCAATGTCCCATTCCTTCGCAGTGCGAACGATGTCTTCAAGCTTGGCATCCCAACTTCTTGTCTTGGCAATTTTTTTTCCTGGCTTATAAAAATGCTGAAACCAGAATGGCAGCCTTGCAGCCTGTATGCCACTTAGGTCACCTTCAAAATAGCTTCCCTTGTGATTGAGGTGCGTACTTCCTCCGATCATCAAAATACCCGCTCCAAAAAACTCGTCTGGCAATTCGTACTTTGAGAGCGTGAGGATCTGCCTTATGCTCGTCTTCTGGATGGCCTTGGTCATGTCCTTGGTTACGGGAATATGCTTGGAGGACGCCTCGGAAGTTCCCGAGCTCAAGGCGAAATACTTTACCCGACCAGGCCAGCAAACATTCTTGGCGCCTTTCAAGGCGAGGTGCCACCAGTCTTTATAAATCTTATTATAATCATGGATAGGAATGCTTGACTTAAACGCTTCATAGAATCGCGTATCCTCTTTACGAAAAGTTTGAAGGATATCCTGGAAGTTGTAATACTTGCCAAACTCAGTCTGGCTGGCCGTGATCAAGAGGTGCTTAAGTTCCTGTTTTTGTAGCTCGACCGGAGAGGAATATTCCTGATCCAGATTTTCACGAAGTTTTATCCCTTTTTTTAGTAAGGTGCCTAATATCGCCATATTATTGCATTCGAGCTCAAGTTACCTTGGGTTAGCCCGCAAAGTTAAAAAATGACCATTAAAAACAACATAGAAACGCTACGCTCTGCACTGAGCGGGAAGAGGTGTGAATTGATCGCGGTGAGCAAAACCCAACCCACCGATAGGATCATGGAAGCCTATCAGGCGGGTCAGCGATTATTTGGTGAAAACAAGGTAAAGGAGATGGAGAATAAGTGGCAGGAGTTGCCGAAGGACATCCAATGGCACATGATTGGCCACCTGCAATCCAATAAGGTGAAGTATCTCGCACCTTTCGTTTCACTTATCCACTCGGTGGACAGCCAGAAGCTGATCGAAGAAATCAACAAACAGGGCAATAAAAACAACCGTGTGATTGCCTGCCTGCTTCAGGTTCATATCGCTCAGGAGGAATCAAAATTTGGACTGGACGAACCGGAACTCAACAGCCTGTTGGAGAAGATAAATGACTTTCCATTTGTGAAAGTGAGGGGTTTGATGGGTATGGCTACCCTAACCGAAAACGAAGAACAAATCAAAAAAGAATTCACATACCTGAAGCGGCTTTTTGACGAGTTGAGGGAAAAGAAGTTCAGTAAGAATATCGAAATGAAGGAGCTTTCCATGGGGATGACTTCTGACTATCCTATTGCGCTGGAGTGTGGTAGCACGATGATACGCGTAGGCACTGCTATTTTTGGTGAAAGGAAGTGATGGCCTTTAAGAAACAAACGATAATTATCGCAGCGATTTTTGGTGGCCTGGCTGTTGCTCTGGGTGCGTTCGGTGCGCACGCATTAAAACAAATACTGTCGGAGCATCAGCGTGCGGACACGTACGAACTGGCCGTGCGATACCAATTCTATCATACATGTGCTTTGTTGGCCCTGGCAGCCGTTTATGATCACTTGCACGAAAGTAAGGCAGGTTGGGCCAGACTAGCCTTTATCATTGGAATTATTGTCTTTAGCGGAAGC
>DAORAG010000138.1:0-7472 GCA_035344095.1 Cyclobacteriaceae bacterium
GCGGGAGTCGCTTTGTAGAGGGAAGGGGCAGCAGGACAAGTCGTGGCTTTGCCAATTCTTGAATGAAATATTCCGGTTTCTCCAGTTGGGTCAATGTGTAATTGAATATCTCCCACCGTTTTTCTACGGTTGCGTTTTCAAAACCTAACAGAGCCAGGTACTCCCAAACAGGCTTTCCAAGTGTATAATAAATTTTGTGGAGCTCATCCTGGTTCCGTAGAAAAGTGGACTCGCTCCAATCAATCTGTTTGTCCAGTGACATGGGTGTCACGGTCAAATCATCTGAAAATTGATTTTTGAAAACTTTGATCACGCTATCTTCTTTCGTCAAAAGGATATTGGAGCGATTTCCGTGAAGCTTGAAAATCAGCGAAAGATCACCTTTAAAGTTTAGTGCAAAACTTCTTTCGTTTTCGAATTGGCGAACACCGATAAATTCTCTCAGGACTAAATCGTCAAAAAGGTCAACACTGTTTTTTTTGGCGCGTGCGAATTGACCAGGAAACGAAAGGCAACTGAACGCAGGGAGTAAATGAGCCTTAATAAAGAAAGATTGTTCTTTGTTATTCAACTCGACAACCAACTCGTCTCTGTTCTGACTAAAGCATGACACCACCGAGTAGCCCGCCAGCGTTCTTTCTAACTTGGTGCTAAGTTGTCGTAAGAAGTAATAATTGTTGTGCACGAATTACAAAGATACAGTCAGGCCATCATAAGCCAGTTCAACGTTCAAGGGCAGTTCGTTTGATATCTCTTTGTGCAATCCAAGTTTGTGACTAATGTGCGTAAAATAAGTTTTTGAAGCGCCAATCCTGCCGGCCATTTCTATGGCCTCCTCCAGGTTGAAATGGGAAATATGAGGTTCCCTTTGTAAGGCATTAAGCACCAGCACACTCGTTCCCTTTAGCAGCTCCATAGTGCTTTGCGGAATGCTATTGGCATCAGTGATGTAGCTGAAGTTGCCAATTCTGAAGCCAAACACGGGCATGTGAAGGTGCTGAACGGGCAGAGGGGTAATCTCAAGACCGTTTACCTTAAATGTCGAATCATCAATCTCGTTTAGCTGCAGTTGTGGCGTGCCGGGATACTTTTTTTCGAGGAAGGCGTAGTAGTATTCTGTTTTAAGTTGGTTTAGAACCTGATGCACCCCATACAAGGGCATATCCATGTTCTGTTTGAAATTGAATGCGCGAACATCGTCCAGTCCGGCAGTGTGGTCTTTATGACTGTGTGTGAATAGTACAAAATCGAGTTTTTGAATCCGCTCCCGCAACATTTGTTGGCGGAAATCTGGCCCCGTGTCGATCACAAAGCTGTGCTCGTCAATGGCTATGTGAACAGATGTTCGTAACCTTTTGTCCCGGTAGTCTAATGACTGACAGACTTCGCAATCGCACCCAATTACGGGTACTCCCTGAGAAGTGCCTGTGCCAAGGAAAGTTACAGTCATGTGGTGAAGAGGGCTAATTTCTAGCCATCGATATTGATTTCAGTCTGCGAAAGCTCTTCGTAGAGCTTCTTACTTTTTTCTGAAAACCGCGTAGTGTCCAGCGTCACAAGTTTTAGGATATCCAGCAGGGTATTGATCTTCCCTTCGGTTGTATAAAACTTGTTGATAATCATGATCTTTTGTTCCCTCAGCAGGCAATATCCCGACTTAAAATTTCCTTTTTCGTACCTGAGAATATAGTCCGACTCCGCGACAAGGTCCTCAAGCCTCGATAGAAATTGATTGGTGTACTTGATCATTAGCAACTAAAGTAGTGGTTTCAAGTCCGCAAGGTAATTTGAAAATGCTACATGGGGAAATTACAAAAGGAAAGATTGTAATTTGGGCCGATGTCAAATCCTGAATCCAAGCGGTTAATTGTTGTGGTAGGGCCTACAGCTGCTGGCAAAACGAAGTTGGGCATCGCGCTTGCCAGGCACTTCCTTACGGACGTGATTTCTGCGGATTCGCGGCAAATTTTTAGGGAGATGTCTATCGGTACTGCAAAACCTGGGGTAGAGGAACGTGAGGATGTGACTCATCATTTCATTGATACTTTGTCGGTGACAGACGACTACAATGCGGGAAAATTTGAACGGGATGTATTGTCACTTTTGGACCAACTTTTTATTAAGCATGACGATGTATTGATGGTGGGAGGCTCAGGGATGTACGTAAGAGCTGTGTGCGAAGGCCTCGATGAGATGCCGGACGTGCCAGAAAGTGTGAGAGTTGAAATCTTGGAGAACTACCGGTCAAAAGGATTGTCGTGGCTTCAGCAAGAGGTGATGGAGAATGACCCTGAATATTTTGCGGTAGTAGATCAGATGAACCCTGCGAGGCTGATGCGGGCCCTTGAGATTGTGAGGACAACCGGATTACCCGCCAGTAACTACAGAGTTAACAGGCGCGTTGAGCGACCATTTTCAGTTGTGAAAATCGGGTTGGAGATGGAACGTGAGGAATTGTATAAAAGAATTGATGCGCGTGTGGACAAGATGATCGATTCAGGGCTTGTTGAAGAAGTGAAGCGCCTTGAGCAATTCAAGAGCAGGAATGCTTTACAAACGGTGGGATACCAAGAGCTTTTCGATTACTTTGACGGCAAGCACGACCTGGTTGAAGCTATAAGATTGATCAAGCGAAATTCGCGGAGGTATGCGAAGCGCCAAATGACATGGTTCAAACGGGAGGAGGGTATCCAATGGTTTCACCCGGATCAACTTGAAAAAATAATTACTCATCTTGATGGCGAATAAAAAGGTTTTGATAGTCACATACTATTGGCCACCGAGTGGAGGCAGTGGGGTTCAGCGTTGGTTGAAGTTTGTGAAGTACCTACATCGTCAAGGTTGGGAACCTTATGTTTGCACGCCTGACAATCCATCTTTCACAATTAAGGACAGCTCTCTTGAGAAAGATATCCCAGACGCTGTTGAAGTTTTCAAGTTGCCTATTTGGGAGCCGTACCAATTATTTTTTTGGCTGCAACGACTGATGGGCAATAAGAATATTCAACAGACAGATTTTGTGTCGACTGGTAGAAGGAGTCTTTTTCAAAGAATCAGTTCCTGGATCCGAGGCAACCTGTTTGTTCCAGATGCCAGAATTTTTTGGGTGAAGCCCACTGTCAGGTTTTTGACGGATATTATACAGGCAAATGATATTCATCGGGTAATAACAACAGGGCCACCACACAGCATTCATCTGATCGGTCTACAATTGAAGAAAAAATTCCAAAATATCAATTGGATTGCTGACTTCCGCGATCCATGGAGTGAGTGGGATTTACTTGACACACTTTCGCTTTCCGGTTGGGCCAAGTCTCGTCATCAAAAGTTGGAGCGCGAAGTGTTAACGGTTGCTGATCGGGTCATTACCATAGCGCCTTATCACGTTGCTCGGTTCGAGGCATTAGGAAATCGCAAAGTCGATTTGATAACAAACGGTTTTGACGAAGAGGATTTTGGTGCATCTCAATCAACGAGGAATTCAAAATTCACTATTCGTCACATCGGTGTGGTAGATGAACTACGTGACCCTCGACCATTTATCGAAGCATTAAGGATTGCCATTGCAGAGGACCCTGATTTGGCGCCTCTGATCAATGTGGAATTTATTGGAAGTGTAAATTCCCGATTCCAAAAACTTGTTACGGACGATCCCCAACTCTCTCGACTTGTCAGTTTTACCTCGCCTATTCCACATTCCGAGCTTCTAGCTGTCTACAACCATACTGATTTATTATTGTTGGTGCTGGCGCACACATCTATCGCACCTGGCAACCTTCCGGGAAAATTTTTCGAATATCTGGCGTCAGGCAAACCCATCCTCGGGATCGGTCCGGCCCAAGGCGATGCTTCGGAAATTTTGCGGCAAACAGGCGCAGGTCTGGTCCTTGAAAGAGAAGATGTTCACCAGATCGTCAAGGCTTTAACTTCATATTATTTGAGTTGGAAAAAGGGAGAGCCAAACAAAAGTTCCGGTGTTGATAAATATACAAGGAAGACCCTTACTGACCAGTTGATTAAATTACTGGACTGATTTTGTTGTCAGGATGCCGAACATGCTGAGTAAGTTGGGAATGCAAGACAGCTAAAGGTGTCAAAATGGATTGACGCTTTCGATCACAATTAGCAAGATGCAATGAAAGGTCAAGTTTCCAGTTACTGCTATTCGAATTATAGACAATGCGATACGCTGGTTATTTGTCGGATTTGAATTTATAACCAACAAATACCAACGCGCGTTGGAAAACTTTGTTGCCATCAGGAGAAGCCTTCGTTAAGACTACAAGGGTTGCATAGATTATTGTAATCACTGCAGACCTGACGATGATATCAATAAATACATTGCCCAGTCTAGGTATCCATGTGCTGATCCAAGCTGTTGCGGCTCCGATGATTAAAACATAAAGAGTAGCCCTGTTAAAAGGTTGCATGTTAAGTTTCAGGACGACAAAGGCGTACTTGAGCGCGTTAAAAAGAACCAACGCGATGGCGGATCCGATAGCGGCTCCATTAATGCCATAGGTTGGGATCAACAGATTGTTGGCTGCAACGATTGTGAATGCAAGAATGAGAATGAGGAAAATATTGAAGCTGTAGTATTTCGACAGGACAATAATTTCACTATTCGGGCCGAACAACATGTCCACCAACTTCCCAAGACCGATAATGATGACTACCCATTGGCCAGTTTTGTAGATTTCTCCATTTGGCATGAGTGCAAAAAGATTATGCAGGTTTGCCCAGATGCCGATCAAGATCAAACCCCCGACAATGAACTGATTAATTGACGTTTTTTGATAGATTGATCTTATGTCTTCCATATCATTTTTTTCGAATGCTCTGGAGATAAGGGGCATGGCAATTTGAGTAAGCGCTCGTTTTGGTATCTCTATTACCGTGGCCATATAAAATGCGGTCGTATAAATTGCATTGGCTGACAGTCCAAGTAAACCAGACACCATAATACTATCCACCTTTCCAATGATTATTAAGCCGGCCATACCGGCAAAACTCAGCAGGCTGTATTTAAGCAAACCGGGCAGTTCGGATCGATCGAGATTTTGCGTGCTCGCACTCAGTTTGAGTTGCCCTTGAGAAGCGAGATAGACTGCCAGAATCGCCAGACAGAGTAAATAGGCCAGCGCAGTGCTGACGATGAATTGATTGAAGGAAATGTAACCAAGAAAATAGGAGGTCACCAAAATTGCCAACAGCAGTCTGGCTACGATTTCACGAAGCAGGTTGGGTACAATTGTTTGAAGTAGGGAACGGGAGTAGGCCTCGAGTATAGCCGTGATCAACAAGATCAGCGTGAGCCACAATACCAGCGTTGAGTACCCGATGATTTCCTGTGCGTTAGCTTCGAAGTATCCGAGAATGGAATTTTCGAAAATTTTAAATCCAAGGAAGAAAACTCCGAATCCGATCAAGGCCAGCAGGAGCATAAGTCTGATGAAGCTCCCCGAAGCTTCCTGACTGGTGACCATCCTCGGATAGAACCTAAGGATGCTTTGAGCCAGTCCGAATTGTGCAAAAGGAGTGAAGAGGATGGCGGCATCTTGAATCGTTCGCATCAACCCGATCTGATCGGGGCTTAGAAACTTGGGATAGAGATAAAGAAGATTGATGTAGCCAATCGCTACCCCACAGTAGGAGATGATGGTTGTGATGGCGCTTTGGCGAAAGACGAGACCCATACTTAAGGTTTCGGGTTTTTTCGCACAGCCTCCACAATATAGTACCTATCGGTAATCAGTCTGAGTAACGGTCTAATACCAAATTTTTTTATAGGGCTCGTCCATTTTTCTTTGCGAATGATTTTCCAACCTGCTTTGTCTAAAAGCCAATCAAACTGCCAATCTTCGAATTCGTGGTAGTGACGATCCCACTCATCGGTTGGATGTCTGTAAGCATTTGCAAACCACAATTTTAAGGGGACACTTGCAATGAGTTTGTGACCGGGAAGTGCCTTGATTACGGACAATGGATTGAGCAAGTGTTCAAAAACTTCAAATGCAGTCACGACATCAACTTGATATTTGGATACCGTTTGAGGTGACTCATCAAAATCTTCACCTGCGGTGTTGGTTACCTCAAATCCTTTTGACATCAACAATTGTGAAAGGGGATTCTGAACCCCCAAGTCTAGAATGCGAAGAGGTGGTTGAAGCGATGCTTCTAAAAATTTAATGGTTCGATCATATCTTCTTTTGAGAGAAGGATTATTGCTTACATCGTATTTTTCAGTGCTGTCCATCAGGTGAATCGTTCATATAATTTCACTAGTTCAACCTGGGTCGTCTCCCAATTAAGTTTGCCATTTATCGTGGCTGTGGTTCCATTCGCACCTAACTTCTCACACAACTGTTTGTCGCTGTAAAGTGTTTCTACTTTGGCTGCAAAATCGGTCGCGTCATCTGCCTTGAAAACCAACCCACTTTTATATTCTTCTACAATTCGTTTCAGCGGTGCGCAAGTACTTACCAAAAGAGGCCTTCCTGCCATCATGCCTTGAAATAGTTTGTGAGGCACGGTGTTGTCCGTGTGGCCATTCGATTGATGGGGGATTACATTCACGTCAGCAAGGTGCATATAGGAATAAAACTTTTCAAAGGGCTGATATCCTTTAAAGTACACATTTTGGAGCTGCAGTTGCGTAGCGAGTTCCTTCAAGCTCGTCATCACCGAGGGGCTTCCAAATCCTACAATCACTAGATAAATTGGTTTGTCCCGTAGGTGGGCCATTCCTTTGATTGCAGTATCAACACCACGATGAGGTCCAATGCCACCAGAGTAGGTGATAATAAAGCCGTTTGGAATATTTTCGTAAACGTCTTTGTTAAGTTTTTGCTCAATGAAATTCTTATCTTCTGTATTTGTAATCACTGTAATTTTTTCCAAATCAACTCCTGAGCTTTTAGCCAATCTTGACTTCATTTCATCAACTACGGCAATTACGTGATCAGCCTCCAGACAGGCTTTCGTTTCATATTTAAACCATCGATCAGGATTGAGGAATAGTTTGTTCTTCAAACGCACGATCAAATTCTTTTTCCATTTGAACCAGGTTCGTAACGCTTCAGGATAGTTTTCATGCAAATCCACGATCACCTTAATACTAAACTGTCTGCGCAGTGCCAATGCTGTTCCTGCCAATGGCAAATCGTGAACATGAACGATGCTGATCTTTTCCTCCAAAAGCAGATTGTTGAGTGCTTTTTTAAATCTTGGGTGGATAAATGTAATCGACATTACCACGTCCCAGAATGCGAGCACATAATTATTCTTGCCAGCGTCAATACGTATGACATTAATGCCTTCAACCACCTCACGGGGTGCCTGGTTCTTTTTTCTCAAACAAATAAGAAATATCTCAAATCCGGCATTTATCAGTGCGTCTGTCTCTTTTTTGACCCTTATGTCAGCAGGATAGGGTGCGTTAAGAAGCATTGCGACTTTTCTGGCCATTGATT
>DAORAG010000139.1:0-7463 GCA_035344095.1 Cyclobacteriaceae bacterium
TGTTGAGATGTCTTTGTCATCGAAAGTAATGAGCAGCTTAAATCCCATCACCTCCTCATAAAAGTTGACCCACTTGTTCATTTGTCCCAACTCCACGTTGCCCACGCAGTGGTCCACGTATTTGAGCCCGATAGGCTCAACCTTCAATGAGCTTTTGACTGCCTTATACCCCGGCAGAAATGCGCCCTTATAGTTTTTTCTCTCTACGAAAGTGTGCCAAGTCTCACCGTAGGTTTTGATCGCAGACATTACCACTTCACCGTGTTCGTCTTTTATGGTTTGTGGTTCCATCGCGGGTTCTGCTCCGCGTACCGTGGTTTCTTTAAATGATTTAGTAGCATCATCCACCCACAGTGCCAATACTTTTACCCCATCTCCATGTTTTTTCACATGCTCGGATATTGCTGAATCGGGTGTGAGCGAAGAGGTAAGCACGAGCCGGATCTTGTCCTGCTTTAATACATACGAGGCCTTGCCCTTTACTCCGGTTTCCGGACCGGCATAGGCGATCAGCTCGTATCCAAAACAGTGTTGATAGTACAATGCGGCTTGCTTGGCGTTACCCACATAGAACTCAATATGATCTGTTCCATTGATGGGAAGAAAGTCCTGTTCCATAACCTTGTGTTTAGGCTACGAAGTTACACATAATCCACGTTTTGTCTTATTTTTGGAGTCCGTTGTAAACCAAGATTCAGGAATGGACCTCAAAGCACTTGACAAAGCCCTTCAGGAAATAATTGCTAAACGCAATGAACTGCAAACCATAGATTACAACAATCCCGAATACGATGACCTCGAAGAGGCGCTCCATGATTTGGAGGATGACTTCCACGAAGAGTACGGGGAATTTATGGAAGAGGTATTGCAGAAGGTGCATGACGACATTTGTCCCGACTCAGACGTGTTGTACCCGATTGCCTACATCGCCAAGTCTTATATTGTAAATGGCAAAGATGAATTCCAGGTCGACCAGTCAGAAGGGGTGTATGTGGAAGTGGACGAATACCCTGGAAAGGAAACCAAACTTGTGATCATCCCCAGTCCAATGCGAGTGGTGTTGAACATCGGTAAGGAAAAGCAAGAAGTGGTGTGGACTGCCAAGTAGTTAGGCGTATCCAAGTTTAGCCCTCACTTTGTCTATCACCTGGCGAGCCACAAGTCGGGCTTTCGCCTCTCCTTGTTCAAGCTTCTTTTCAAGCTCATCGGGATTCTCCATGTAAAAGCTGAATGTTTTGCGCTCCTCGCTATACTTTTCCAGAATCAAACTGAGCAACGCTTGCTTGGCGTGGCCGTAACCAAAATTACCGGCTAAATATTTTTGTCGTAACGCTTCTGTTTGTTCCTGCGTGGCGATCAGCTTGTAAATAGCAAAGACATTGTCAGTATCGGGGTTCTTTGGATCTTCCAACGGTGTGCTGTCGGTTACGATGGACATGATCTGTTTTTTCAACTCTTTCTCGGGTAGAAAAATATCAATGATGTTACCATAGGACTTACTCATTTTCTGACCATCCGTACCCGGTATGGTCATGAGGTTGTCATCAATCTTTGCCTCGGGCACCACAAACGTTTCTCCAAATTGAGCATTGAAGGATGAAGCAATGTCGCGCGCAATCTCCAGATGCTGTTTCTGGTCCTTGCCAACCGGCACATAGTTGGCATCATACATAATAATGTCCGAGGTCATCAATACAGGATAGGTAAACAAACCGGCATTGACATCGGAAAGCCGGTCCGCTTTGTCTTTAAATGAATGCGAGTTGGCCAGCATAGGGTAGGGAGTGAAGCAGCTCAGATACCAGGTGAGCTCACAAACTTCCGGGATCCTTGATTGCCGGTAAAAGCAATTCTTATCCACATCAAAGCCAAAAGCCAACCAGGCTGCTGCAACAGCCCTAACATTTTCGATCCGCTCCTGTGCATTTTTAATGGTAGTCAATGAATGCAGGTCTGCGATGAAAAGAAAGGAATCATTGCCCGGTTGCTTTGAAAGTTCAATGGCGGGAATGATCGCACCCAACAAATTGCCTAAATGAGGTTTCCCGCTACTCTGTATGCCCGTAAGAATTCTTGCCATGGTGCTGCAAATAAACTAAGCTCAGGCTAAAAAGAGCTCAATTTCTGAGCAATTTTTTGCGCGGCTGCACCATCTCCATACAGCTGGGCTGAATGAGTCACCGGCTTTTGTTTAGCCGTCTCGAATTCTAATAGAATTTTGCTGCTGTCTGCGCCAACAAGTGAATTAACCCCGGCATCTACCAATTCTACCCACTCTGTCTGGTCGCGAAGTGTCAGACAATATTTTGAAAAGAAATAAGCTTCCTTTTGAAGACCTCCACTATCGGTCATCACCAATTCACAGTGTTCGAGAAGTGAGAGCATATCAAAGTATCCCACAGGTTCGATGGTCGAGAATTCGAGTTGGATGCCGTTCTTTTCCAGAAGTCCTTTGGTTCTTGGATGAAGGGGCAACACTATTTTGGTCGTGCGGCTGATAACATTAAGTGCTCCAACGATTTGCGTAAGCCTATTCACGTCATCCGTATTTTCTGCACGATGGATGGTGACGAGCACAAACGGGGCGTTCCCAAGATCAAGCGTGTCAATGAGGTGGGAACGCTCTTTTAGAAATTTTCGATAATACAACACTGCGTCATACATAACATCACCACATTGAATGATCTCGCAATCAAATGATCCAAAACCTTCTTTCTTGAGGTTTTGAACGGCTGTGTCAGTGGGGCAGAAGAGTAGCTTACTTATACGATCAGTCAGAATTCTATTTACTTCCTCCGGCATGCGCATCTCAAAGCTTCGCAGGCCTGCCTCAACATGGGCAACGGGTATGTGCAGTTTGGCAGCAGCAAGTGAGCCTGCCAACGTGGAGTTGGTATCTCCATACACCATCACAACGTCCGGTTTTTCCTTGAGCAACACGCTCTCCACTTGCTCGAGCATCCTGCCAGTCATTGCCCCGTGACTGAGTCCGCTGATCTCCAATTGATAATGAGGCAACGGAATATCCATTTCCTCAAAAAAGACATTGGACATGTTTCGATCAAAATGCTGACCGGTGTGAACGATCAGTTCATTGACGCCTAACACATTGAATGCCCTGGAAACTGTGGCAGCCTTGATGAACTGAGGTCGGGCACCAAGTACAGTGACAACTTTCGTCATTCTGTGCTATACGAACGCTGGTATCCCGGTGATCTGATGCCCAAGAATCAAAAGATGAATATCATGCGTTCCTTCGTAGGTCACTACCGACTCGAGGTTCATCATATGACGCATCATTGGATATTCTCCGGTGATTCCCATTCCTCCATGAATCTGTCGCGCCTCACGAGCAATCTTCAGCGCCATCTCTACACTATTTCTCTTCGCCATCGATATTTGCGGTGTTGTCGCCTTGCCTTCATTCATCAACACACCAAGTCTCCAGTTGAGCAGTTGGGCTTTGGTGATTTCGGTTAGCATCTCGGATAATTTCTTCTGTACCAGCTGGAATGAACCGATGGGCTTTCCAAATTGAATTCGTTCAAGAGAATACCTTCTTGCAGAATCATAGCAGTCCATGGCTGCGCCAATGGCCCCCCATGCAATTCCATAACGGGCAGAATCAAGACACATCATCGGAGCGCCTAAGCCATTTTTGCCAGGCAATAGGTTTTCCTTTGGCACCTTTACGTTATTAAACACCAGTTCGCCAGTGGTGCTTGCTCTCAATGACCACTTGCCATGTGTTTCCGGTGTTGAGAATCCCTCCATACCGCGCTCAACAACCAAACCATGAATTCTGCCAGCCTCATTCTTTGCCCATACCACCGCTACATCCGCACGTGGTGAATTGGAGATCCACATCTTCGCGCCATTTAGGAGATAATGATCACCCATGTCCTTGAAGTTGGTAACCATGCCACTTGGGTTTGAGCCATGATCAGGCTCAGTTAGGCCAAAGCAACCGAGCCATTCCCCTGAAGCCAGCTTGGGTAAGTATTTTTTGCGCTGGTCTTCATTTCCGAATTTGTAGATGGGATACATAACGAGCGACCCTTGCACTGAAGCGGTAGACCTCATACCCGAATCACCTCGCTCAATCTCCTGCATGATCAACCCATACGAGATGTAGTCAAGTCCGCCTCCACCATATTCTGTTGGAATGGTGGGTCCAAAAGCCCCTATATCGCCAAACTTTTTCACGATTTCATAAGGAAAGTGCGCCCGCTCCGCCCAATCTTCGATGTAAGGTGAAATCTCCTTCTTCACAAAGTCGCGAATAGAACTTCTGATAAGCTTTTGTTCTTCCGTAAGCAGGTCATCCAACAGGTAAAAATCAGGGTGGTCAAACAAATCCTGCTTCATGGATTTTTTAGCTTTTGTTTCTGGTGAGGTTGTCGTAGCAGACATACAAGTGGGGTTCAATTTAAGCAGGGGCAATGAACAGTGTCATTCTCTGCAATCGTTTTAATTTTTAACTTTCCGGCAAATTTAAGGCAAAATTGCATTAATCAGGAAGAGCAAAAAATTACCAATGGATAATCCGTCACTTGACCCCAAACTGCTTGAACTCGTAAAGAAACTGGAGGCAAAGTATGAAGTTATGGGCCAGGATTTGACATCCTATCTCGATGGTCTACTCTACTCCGACTATCTTACCTATTGGGATTATATCCACCTCGACACGCTTTTGAGTCTGCAGAACCCCAAGACTCACTTTCCGGATGAAAAGATATTCATCATTTACCACCAGATAACAGAGCTTTACTTCAGGCTCATTATTCTGGAGATTGAACAAATCGCTTTTGCCCCCAACCTCACGGAGGAAATGTTTCTCACCCGTATGGACAGGGTGATCAGATATTTCAGGCATCTTGAGGACTCCTTTGATATCATGACCGAGGGAATGGAGCGTGATCAGTTCCTTAAATTCCGAATGGCTTTATTGCCAGCCAGCGGATTTCAGTCAGCGCAATATCGCCTCATCGAACTTTGCTCCACGGACTTGATAAATCTGGTCGCGGTTGAAAGCCGCAAAGAACTTGATGCAGCCACTGATCTCGGCAAACTCATCGACAAGCTGTACTGGCGCAGCGGTGCTACTGAGTTGAAGTCGGGAAAGAAAACATTGACGCTGCAGCAGTTTGAAGAAAAGTATGCGAAGACTTTTTTGGAAACGGGAGAAAAATACCGTGAATGTAATCTGAGAAAAATCTACCAGAAGTACTTTCCCGATTCGGAGGCGGTAAAAAAGAGGATGCGGGAGTTTGATACCCTGGCCAACGTACTGTGGCCTCTTGCCCATATGAAGTCGGCCGCAAGATACCTGCAACGCGACCCTGAAGATATTAAGGCAACCGGTGGCACCAATTGGCAAAAGTATTTGCCACCACGTTTTCAAAAGATCATGTTTTATCCGGAATTATGGTCTGAGAAGGAGAAAGATGAGTGGGGGAAGGCTGCGGTGATTAAGGCGCTCGGATAACAAAATCTGGCTTATTCTGGCTAAATTTACAGTCTGTCCTGTCCTGCATGAACAAGCGTGTTGTCATAGTGTTGTGGCTGATCATCGGTGCGCTTCAGGTAGCTGCACAGGGGCTCACGCGCTATACCTACCATGACGAGGCAAAAAAGAACCTGAAGGAGATTTACCAGGTGAAGGACACCATCTCCAACATAGTTCACGGTCGCTACATTTCTTACTTCCTCAACGGCAACATTGAATCAAAGGGTCACTTCGTCAACAATGAAACTTCTGGCGTGTGGGAATTTTTTTATGAGACGGGCAACCTGAAAATGCGCGGTGTGCTGCGACAAAATTCAAACTACGGCCACTGGGAATACTATTATGAGAACGGCCAGAAATCAATGGAGGGCACAATCAACGAGAAGAAACGCGAAGGCGTATGGAAAATATTTTACGAAAGTGGTGAGTTGAAGGAACAAGGTTCGTACAAAGACAACATGCGCGATGGGCTTTGGTATACCTATTTTGAAGACGGCACAAAAAAAGGTGAGATTGAGTATACTGACGATAATGGCAGATACATAGAATATGATCACTCCGGAAAGGTATTGGCTGAAGGCCCGAAGTCAGGAACCCGAAATGTGGGGCATTGGCGACAGTTTGCATCCGATGGCACATTGAGTGCGGAAGGAGACTATGCCAATGGACGCAAAGACGGTGTTTGGAAATACTATTACCCATCAGGCAGAGTGAGCTCCGAAGGAAGTTACGAAAACGATCTGCCGGTGGGCACCTGGACCTACTACTTCGAAGATGGAAAGCTTAGCTCAAAAGGTGAATTCGTTGGTGGTAAAAAACATGGCTATTGGAGTTCACTTAACCAAAACGGTACACTGCGCAGTGAAACTGATTTTAGGAATGGATCAGGAGAATACCGAGAGTACTACCAAAGTGGTAAGCTCAAAATAAAAGGGATGATTGAAGACGGTAAGAACCAGGGAAAGTGGACTTATTATTTTGAGGATGGGAAGATTGAAGGAGATTGTGATTTTGAAAAAGGCAAAGGCACATATCGTGGGTACTATCCAAATGGTTCTCTTCAGACCAAGGGGGTAATCGAAGATGACTTGCGCGTGGGCACCTGGGAACTGTATGACGAAGATGGCACGTTGACTGGCTACTACAAGCCGTTTTATGAAGACAACACGCTGGCAGGGGAGATCAATTCATTGTTGAGTAAACCATCTACTCCTGTAGTCACAGTCAACAAGTCCGCTAAAAAAGGATTTTATTACTTTAATGAACGTTTTCCCGAATACCGTGGCGTGATATTGCAGGGTAATCCCTTTGCCACCTTTATCGGTACCTTCCCAATGGCGATAGAATTTTATAATCAGGAAAGATTGGGTCATGAGTTTGAATTTGATGGAATCCGGGATCCATTCTTTGCTGCTGATAGTGAGGTGGCCCAGGATCAGATTTTCCAAAGAGGTTATGCCATTGCAGTCAAGCAGAAATTTTATAACCCCTTGAAAACCGGTATGTGGTATTTTGCCCACGAAGTGCGCTTCACCAACGTGGGACATTTTGCAAATATGAACCTGGCGCAGCAGCAAGTCGCACTGATTACCGCCAGTGCCTCTGAGCAACGTGCTGAGTATGGAATCTTGCTCGGAACCAGATTGATGCAACACAACGATGGCAATGGATTCACCATTGACGCCTACGTTGGCTACGGGATTGGCTATCGCAGTTTTGACGTGGAACCGATTTTTGAAGATGTGTTTCGCAATCTTGACCAGGACAAATTTGCCCAGACCTTCAGGTTTGGATTTAACTTTGGATATTCGTTCTCTTTCGATGGAAGGAGATAGTTTTAAAGGATAAATACCTTTCACATTGACTAAAGTTGTTGAGATTAGCCTCTCTCCCCGCGAGGCTTTTGATGAAGAGATTTTTGAATCTACGCTGAGACAAAAACTCGGTGCCAATT
>DAORAG010000140.1:0-7450 GCA_035344095.1 Cyclobacteriaceae bacterium
AAAAGCAAATGAGAAGCATAACAGTAAAAACTTCTTCATAGGTTTTTGTTTAGTTGAGTAATAAGAATTCAAGACCCCAAATTAGGGTATAAATAACAAAAAGAAAATACTACCAATAGAAAATGTATTTAGCCAAAATATGCCCATAAATGCCATTTACAGAATAATAATGCTTATATATATAATTATAGAGGTATCAAAAGTGGTATTAAGTCAATAAAAACTACCCCATTAACACCCCCCAAAAAGAAGTATATATTAAGGCCTGAAAAGTCATTTTTTGAACAAAAAAAAGCCCTCCCCGCTACGCGAGGAGGGCTAATTAATACCTCTGTAGGATCTCTAAGCCTGTCCTTCTACGGACACAAATGACTTGTCCTTTTTTCCCTTCTTAAACACCACCACGCCATCAGTGAGGGCAAACAAGGTATGATCCTTACCCATACCAACATTAACACCAGGATGGTGCTTGGTGCCGCGCTGGCGCACTATAATATTACCAGCGATCACTTTCTGACCTCCAAATACTTTTATGCCCAATCGTTTGCTTTCCGATTCACGGCCGTTCTTTACTTTACCTTCACCTTTTTTATGTGCCATGGTCCTATAAAATTACTTTCCTGAAATCTGTTCAATCAAAAGCTTTGTGAATTGCTGACGGTGTCCATTCTTCACGGCATACCCTTTTCTTCTCTTCTTCTTAAATACGATCACCTTGTCGCCCTTTACATGCTCAAGGATCTTACCTGAAACACTAGCGCCATCAAGCACAGGGGCTCCAACCTCTACCTTGCCTTTATTGTCAATCAGCATCACTTTGTCCAATTTAACAGAAGCACCGGCCTCACCCTCCATTCTAGGAGCATAGATATACTGGTCCTTCTCTACCTTGAACTGTTTGCCTGAAATGTCCACAATCGCGTACATAACTCTGAATTTTTAAAAATGGAGTGCAAAGATAGATGATCGCCACAGAAAAACAAAGTGCTCTAAAATAAAGGAATATGGCCTTCTGGAGTCAGAAAAGGCCTTTTACATGACCTGACCTCCACCAGCGAATTGAACTCTCATAAAACTTCAACTGGGTCAACTTCTAACCGCTGAACGACCCATGCTAAGTACCCTGCAAAAATCTATTCAACAAGGATCGGAAAACGCAAAAATTCGACTTGAAAAAAATCTTATTTTTTTTCACTTAAGCCGTCCCTTTCGAAGGTGTCTTTAAGTAGATGAAAATGAATTCCTTCACTCAAAACGAATTCGGATTATGATGCAAAACCGATCGTGTAGAGTGAAGAGTGTCCTTTGAATTTTATGCTTCATTTCAAATATTTGTCCTCTTGCTGGAGTTCGGTTGTGGGTATCCTTCGATAACTGGATTCGCTAGCTCTACCCCGGTAGTGTTTTTAATTTTTTCTAACCTATAACGATACGTGAACAATGAGTCAGACCATGAACGATGAACCTATTCTAAGGGAGAATAAGGACAGGTTCGTTCTTTTTCCTATTAAGCACCACAACATTTGGAAGTTTTATAAACAGGCTGAGGCCAGTTTTTGGACCGCTGAGGAAATTGACTTAAGTCACGACTTAAAGGACTGGGCAAGTCTAAATGATGGAGAAAGGCACTTTATTACCCACGTATTGGCCTTTTTTGCGGCCAGTGACGGTATCGTAAACGAAAACCTGGCAGAACACTTCGTTTCCGAGGTTCAGTACACTGAAGCCAAGTTTTTTTATGGGTTCCAGATAGCCATAGAGAATATCCACTCTGAAACCTATTCTCTCCTTATAGACACCCTGGTGAAAGACACTAAAGAGAAGGACAAGCTGTTCCACGCGATTGAAACCATGGACTGCGTGAAAAAGAAGGCTGACTGGGCGTTGAGATGGATCGACCAGGGCAACTTCCAGGAAAGGCTGATCGCATTTGCGGCTGTAGAGGGGATTTTCTTTTCCGGTTCATTCTGCTCCATCTTCTGGCTGAAGAAAAGGGGCCTGATGCCTGGCCTGAGCTTCTCGAACGAATTGATCTCTCGCGATGAAGGCCTTCACTGCGATTTTGCATGTCATCTGTATACCGATCATGTGGTGAACAAGATGCCGGAAGAGCGCGTGATCGAGATTATTAAAGATGCTGTTGAGATTGAGAAAGAGTTTGTCACGGATGCACTACCCGTTAACCTGATTGGTATGAATGCAGAGCAAATGAGGCAATATATTGAGTTTGTGGCGGATCGTTTGCTGAACGAATTGATCGGAAAGAAGGTTTACAATGCTACAAACCCGTTCGACTTCATGGACATGATTTCATTGAGAGGAAAAACCAATTTCTTCGAGAAAAGAGTGGCCGAATATCAGAAGGCTGGCGTGATGAATAGTACCGAAAAAGATTCGTCTCCCAAGTTTTCATTGAACGAAGATTTTTAATACCTTGAAAGACATTTTTTAAACTATTTTTTCACCCCCAAACAACCCAACATGCTCGTAATAAAACGTGACGGACACCGCGAGTCCGTAAAGTTTGACAAAATCACCGCGCGTATAGAAAAGCTGTGTTACGGCCTGGATACCAAGTTTGTGAACCCGGTTGAAGTGGCCATGAAGGTGATTAACGGTTTGTACGATGGAGTTTCTACCCAGGAACTCGACAATCTGGCTGCTGAAATAGCGGCTACGCTTACCACCAAGCATCCTGACTTCGCCAAACTGGCTGCCAGGATAGCGGTTTCCAACTTGCACAAAACGACCAGCAAGTCCTTTTCAAACACGATGAAAAGGCTCTATCAATATATTGACCCCAAAACCGGGCAAAACGGCCCGCTGATCTCGAAAGAGACCTGGAGGGTTATCAAAGCCAACGCAGCTGAATTGGATGCCGCGATCATCTATGATCGCGACTTCAGCTACGATTATTTTGGTTTCAAAACTTTAGAGCGCTCTTACCTCATGAAAATTGATGGCAAGGTGGTGGAGCGTCCTCAACACCTGCTTATGCGTGTAGCCGTGGGAATACATGGTGAGGATATACCAGCAGCTATTGAGACTTATAATTTGCTTTCCGAAAAGTGGTTTACTCACGCAACACCTACACTTTTCAATGCGGGTACACCAAAGCCGCAATTGTCTTCTTGCTTCCTGCTTACCATGAAGGATGATAGCATTGATGGCATCTATGACACATTGAAGAACTGCGCCAAAATATCCCAGTCAGCTGGAGGTATTGGTCTAAGCATTCATAACGTACGCGCTAAAGGATCCTACATCAAGGGTACTGGCGGTACCTCTAATGGTATAGTGCCTATGTTGAGGAACTTCGACATGACCGCACGTTACGTAGATCAGGGTGGTGGAAAGAGAAAAGGTAGCTTCGCTATCTATCTTGAACCATGGCATGCTGATATCTTCGACTTCCTGGACCTGAAGAAGAACCACGGAAAAGAGGAACTAAGGGCCCGCGACCTATTCTACGCGCTCTGGATTTCTGACTTATTCATGAAGCGCGTGGAGAACAACGAGATGTGGTCGCTCTTCTGCCCTAATGAAGCGCCTGGCCTTGCTGATTGCTGGGGCGAAGAATTTGAAAGATTATACGAGAAATACGAGAACGAGGGCAAGTTCCGCAAGCAGGTAAAGGCCCAGGATCTGTGGTTTGAAATTCTGGAAGCGCAAATCGAGACTGGAACACCGTACATGCTGTACAAAGATGCGGCCAACCGCAAATCGAACCAGAAGAATCTCGGTACAATCAAATCAAGCAACTTGTGTACTGAAATAATCGAGTACACTTCTGCTGATGAAGTGGCAGTATGTAACCTGGCATCTATTGCATTGCCAAAGTTCGTTACTGAAGACGGTAAGTTCGATCACCAAAAGTTGTATGAGATCACTAAAGTGGTGACCAAGAACCTGAATAAGGTGATCGATATCAATTACTACCCTGTTCAGGAGGCGCGTAATTCAAATATGCGTCACCGCCCGATTGGTATCGGTGTACAAGGGCTGGCTGATGCATTTATCATGTTGCGTATGCCTTTCGATTCAGAAGAAGCGAGAGGACTAAACGCTGACATCCACGAAACAATCTACTTCGCAGCCATGGAAGCTTCTATGGAGCTATCGAAGCAGCATGGTCCATACGAAAGCTACAAGGGTTCACCGGTGTCAAAAGGAATATTCCAGTTTGACATGTGGGGAGTTACTCCAAGCTCAGGCCGCTGGAACTGGGAAGGTTTGAAAAAAGAAGTTAAACAGCATGGCGTTCGTAATTCATTATTGCTGGCTCCTATGCCAACTGCTTCTACCTCTCAGATACTTGGCAATAACGAATGCTTTGAACCTTATACTTCTAATATTTATTCAAGAAGAACACTTTCAGGTGAATTTATCATTGCCAACAAGCACTTGATGAAAGACCTGATCGACCTCGGGTTGTGGAACGAGAACATGCGTCAGAAATTGATTGCAGCCAACGGCTCAATTCAGGCTATCCCTGAGATTCCACAACACATCAAGGATATCTATAAGACGGTGTGGGAAATCTCTCAAAAGGCGATCATTGACATGTCTGCTGACAGGGGTGCTTATATCTGTCAGTCACAGAGTCTCAATATTCACCTTACCGATCCTAACTTTGGCAAGCTGACTTCTATGCACTTCTATGCCTGGAAGAAAGGATTGAAGACCGGTATGTACTATCTGCGCTCAACTGCTGCGGCTGATGCCATCAAGTTTACGCTTGACAAGTCGGCACTTACTCAGCCTGCTGAAGCGAAAGTCAAAGTAGAAGCCGACAAGGTTACGGTGACGGAGCCCGTAGTTGCATACGCTTCAAAAGAAGACTACGATCAAAAGCGCTCCGATATGGCTTGCTCGCTGGATAATCCAGATGCATGCGAGGCATGCGGTAGCTAGAAATAACTAATAGTCGATCTTGAGGCCACTAAAACTTTAGTGGCCTTTTTATTTTACCAAATCCAAATGGCTATAGGATCAATTGTTAGGTACAAAAATCATGTCGCGCCAATTTTTAGAGTCATTAACATTGATAAAACTGGAGTGGTAGAGTTAAACAGTCTTGAAGGTGGCACTGAGTATGCTCTTAGGGACAATCTGGTTCTTGCCACTACCCGAGAAATGTTTAGTTATTATTACAAGTTATGTTCATCAGATATCAATAACGATCCCTGCCTTTAGTATCTCTTCGATAAACGGATTAGAAACCTCGTCTTCGCTGGCGTTGAACGTGTGAATCTCAAGTAATGGAGGAGTTTTAATTCTGTATTGAAAGACCAATTTCTCTATGTCCTCAGCCATACATCCCGTAAATTCTTTATCCCAAATTGCCAAGTCGATATCCGAATCAGCTCGCGGTCTACCCTTTGCATAAGATCCAAATAGTATTGCTTTGGTTGGATTAAGACCATGCATTCTGAGCACCTTGATATACTCAGAAGCGGTTTCTATTGCAGTTTTTCTAGTAACCATTTTCGTAGACGTTTAGTGGAGTCAAGATAATTAGCCACATAACGATCGGTCGCAAGCTTGTAAAAGCTGTTCTTATAGTCGGTATACCGACCTTCCAAATTCCAGGTATTAATCACATTTAGCAATGCCAGTGTCTCCTCGTCAAGATTCAAATTTGTTTGACCTTGAATGAACAACAGATCATGTGTCTTTGGTGGAAATCCCACGTTATCCACCTGCCATTTTGCCTTTAGCAGTTTTTCAATAGTGAGATGTAACAAAAATAGACCTTGAACATGTCGCTTGTTGCTGAGCAAGAGAAGGGCTGATTCCCAATCCTCCTCAGCCCCTTTTAACCAATGTCTTATCTGCTCATCTCGACTCATTGTGGTTACAAGTTAGCAAAAAGCCTCTATAACGCCCCGGCCTTGATCTCATCCACTACACCAGGGTCAAGAAGTGTGGTGGTATCGCCAAGATTAGAAGTATCGCCTTCCGCTACTTTTCTTAGAATCCTTCGCATGATCTTTCCTGAACGGGTCTTGGGCAGACCGCTCACAAACTGAATTTTATCCGGCTTGGCAATCGGGCCTATAATTTTGGATACCGTTTCAATGATCTCCTTGCGAAGGTGATCCTCTTCCCTGGGTGTGTCATAGCAAGTGACAAAAGCATAAATACCCTGACCTTTCACATCGTGTGGATAGCCTACCACCGCTGTCTCACAAACGGCTGAATGCTCATCAATAGCACTTTCAATTTCAGCCGTTCCCAGGTTGTGACCTGAAACAATGATGATATCGTCCACACGGCCCGTGATTCTGTAATATCCATCGGCATCGCGTTTACACCCATCGCCAGTGAAATACTTTCCTGGAAATGTAGAGAAGTAAGTGTCTTTGAATCGCTGGTGGTCACCATAAATGGTACGGGCCATTGATGGCCAGGGAAACTTCATGGCGAGGCGACCCTCAATCCCATTCCCTTCTATCTCTTTGCCTCCTTCGTTCATAATTGCCGGCTGAATACCGGGCATGGGGAAAGTGGCAAATCCAGGCTTAGTCTTCGTCACTCCAGCAATTGGAGAAAGCATGAATCCACCTGTCTCTGTTTGCCAATAAGTATCTACAATAGGACATCTGCCTTTACCGATATATTTATCATACCAGTGCCAGGCTTCTTCGTTTATGGGCTCTCCTACTGTGCCTAAAATTCTTAACGAAGAAAGATCATGTCTATTGACAAATTCAAGAGGTGCTTTTTCTAGTGATCGGATAGCTGTAGGTGCTGTATAAAAAATAGAAACTTTGTGTTTTTCCACTACTTGCCAAAATCTCCCCCAGTCGGGCCAGGAAGGCACACCCTCAAACATCACTGTGGTGGCTCCTGCAGAAAGAGGACCGTAAATGATGTAGGAATGGCCGGTGATCCAACCGATGTCAGCTGTACACCAATAGATCTGACCTTCCTTGTATTGAAAGGCCGTCTTGAAAGTGTAATTGGTATACACCATGTAACCTCCACAAGTGTGCACCATACCCTTTGGTCGTCCTGTTGAACCAGATGTGTAAAGAATAAAAAGCAAGTCTTCCGCGTCCATTTCCTCCGCATCACATTTCTCATTCACTTTCTTAATTTCTTCATGCCACCAAAGGTCTCTGCCAGCATTAAGTTTCGCTTTGGAGTGAATGTGATCAACAACCAACACCGTTTTCACATCGGGACAATCTTTCACCGCCTCGTCTACAATTCCTTTGAGGTCAATGGTTTTCGCACCGCGATAGCCACCATCTGAAGTCAGTACGATTTTACATCCAGCGTCAGTAATTCTATCAACAAGTGATTTGGAAGAAAATCCCGCAAAAACAATGGAGTGAACTGCCCCAATGCGAGCACAAGCAAGCATAGCGTAAGCCAATTCAGGAATCATGGGGAGGTAGATGCAGACCCCGTCCCCCTTTTTTTCTCCAAGGTTTTTGAGCAT
>DAORAG010000141.1:0-7437 GCA_035344095.1 Cyclobacteriaceae bacterium
CCATTTCCTTTTAGCGCTGTTAGGGCCTCCACAACCGAGTATCCGGTCGCCAACATCGGGTCTATCAAAATCACATCTCTCCCCTCCAAATCCGGAGTCGCTACGTAGTCAAGTTTTATTTTGAGCGACTCGCTATCCTCTTTGCGATAAGCGCCAATGAACCCACAGTCAGCTCTATCAAAAAAATGTTGAAATCCATTAAAGTAGGGAATGCCGGCTCTCAAAATTGTGATCAACACAGGCTCTTCCTTTATTACAGTAACTTCTTTTTTTGCCAGAGGAGTCTCTATTTCCTTCGTTCCGTATGACAGTTTCTTTGAAATCTCATAAGCCATAATGCTCCCCAGGCGTTCAAGATTCCCTCTGAATCGCAACCGGTCCTGTTGGATACGCTTATCCCTCAACTCAGCCATGAATTGATTGCCTACCGAACGTTGATTCTCGAGAACAAAAAGCATTTGGACCGAATTCTTTTTTCTGATCAAAATTTAAAATAAAGTTGTGGAAGAAACGGATCGAACCAAAATTATCTTTTTAAGCCATCAGGATGAAGTTGCTGAAAGAGCTTTGTATGATTCATGCAACATCGGGATTTGAAGCCCCGATGAAAAATTTCCTATTGCAATACATAGAAAAGCACTCACGGAAGTGGGCAGTTAAACCGGAAGTAATTACCGGGGAGGAATTTCAAGATTGTATCATTCTAAAGTTTGGTAAACCCCGCACCGCCATCTTCGCGCACATGGATACCGTTGGTTTTAGTGTAAGGTACTTTAATCAACTCCTCCCCATAGGCAGCCCCGATGCAGAACAAGGCGATACCTTGGTTGGACGCGACAGCAAAGGAGCCATTGAGTGCACCCTCGAATATGACAAAGACAACAGAGCATTCTATAAATTCGGTAGGGCAATCGATCGCGGCACAAGCCTTACCTACAAAATTAATTTTCGAAATACGAAGGAATATATTCAATCGCCCTACCTCGACAATCGACTGGGTATTTATAACGTGCTGAAGGTGGCCGAGGAGTTAAAAGATGGTGTCATTGTTTTCAGCTGCTGGGAAGAGCACGGTGGAGGCGCAGTAGGTTACCTGGCAGAATATATCTATCGACAATGGGGAGTGCGTCAGGCATTGATCTCCGACATCACCTGGGCAACTGACGGAGTGGAACTGGGCAAGGGGGTGGCCATCTCGCTCCGCGACAAAAACATTCCTCGCAGAGCCTTCGTTGAAAAAATCATTTCAATTGCAAGCAAAAAGAAAATACCGTATCAACTTGAAGTAGAGGGCTCTGGCTCAAGTGATGGCGGTGAACTACAACGCTCGCCCATCCCCTTCGATTGGTGCTTTGTAGGCGCGCCTTCAATGGATCCACACACTCCGCATGAGAAGGTTCACAAGCGCGACATCGACTCCATGATCAATCTCTATTTACAGTTGATGAAGAGCTTGTAGCAGCCATCCGGATTTTGATTTAAGGAAAAAGCCTATTTTTGTAGTGTCTAAGGATAGTTGGATGAAAATCAAGGATATCGAGTTCAAAAAGTTTATCGGTGCCGATAGACTTGCTGAGAAGGTGGATGAGTTGGCAAAGCAGGTAGATCTAGACTACAAAGGCAAAGACCCACTGTTTCTGCCAATACTTAATGGATCATTCGTATTCGCTGCCGATCTGGTTAGGCAGGTAAAGACACCTTGTCGCGTTTCGTTTGTGAAGCACAGCTCAATGCAGGGCACCGGAACCACAGGTCATTTGAAAACGTTGATCGGTCTTCAGGAAAGTTTGTTTAATCAGGACCTCATTCTGATCGAAGATGTGATGGACACGGGTCTCACGCTATCAAAGGTGGTAGAAGAACTTAAGGACCTGGGGACTAAGTCTGTAGAAGTGATCACCCTGTTCCGCAAAGCCAAAGCAAGAGCACACGCCATTCAGCCCCGCTACATCGGATTTGAGATTGACGATGAGTTTATCCTCGGCTACGGACTTGACTACGATGGCTGGGGTCGAAATTTGAAAGATGTTTATAAGCAGGTAAGCAAAGCGCAGGTTGCCTAGATTAGCAAAAAGTGCCGCTAATCTTTAACTTCACGCCCTCGCAAATCAAAGCAAGTACTTACAATGATTAATCTTGTACTATTCGGCCCTCCGGGAGCAGGCAAAGGCACCCAGAGCGAAAAGCTCATCAAAAAATATGGCTTTGTTCATATCTCTACTGGCGACCTATTCAGATGGCACACCAAAAATGATACCCCGCTTGGCAAGAAAGTGAAGGAAATCATGAATAGCGGAGCGTTGGTTCCTGATGAGATTACCATCTCTATGCTAAAGGAGGAACTCGATAAAAACCCGGACGCAAATGGTTTTCTATTTGACGGATTTCCAAGAACCGTAGGCCAGGCAGAGGCACTCGATAGGTTCATGGCAGAAAATAACACCGCCATTCACTTTGTGATTGCGCTGGACGTAAACGAAAAAGAGCTTCGTGAAAGAATTGCAAAAAGAAGAACAGTAGAAAACAGGGCGGATGATGAAGAAGAGAAACTCAACAAACGTGTGACGGAGTACTTCAGCAAAACAATTCACGTGCTGCCTTTCTACGAAAAAGCAGGACGGCTTAATACAGTGAATGGTGTAGGTAACATTGACGACATCTTCAATGAGATCTGCGCTATCCTCGACAAAAAATAATTTTCAACAAGATTTTAACTTGTGTCGTCTCCCAACTTCATTGACTACGTCAAATTCAATTCACGGTCTGGAAAGGGAGGCGCAGGATTTCTTCATTTTCACCGTGATAAAAAAACAGCCAAAGGTGGGCCAGATGGTGGCGATGGTGGCCGCGGTGGTCATGTCATTCTAAGGGGCAACGCCCAACTCTGGACTCTGCTCCATCTCAAATACCGAAAACATGTGATCGCTGAAAATGGTAACCCTGGAGAGGAGCAAAACCGAACTGGAGCGGACGGTAAGGATGAGATCGTAGAAGTGCCATTGGGCACTGTGGCAAAACTTGCCGACAGTGAGCAAGTCATTTGTGAAATCAATGAAGATGGTCAGGAGGTAATTCTAACTCAAGGTGGACGAGGCGGAAAAGGGAATGCTTTTTTTGCCACTTCGACCAACCAGGCACCTACACACGTACAGCCGGGCGAGCCGGGTATTGACCAATGGGTGATTCTTGAATTGAAGTTGCTGGCCGATGTGGGCTTGGTGGGTTTTCCCAATGCCGGTAAGTCTACACTGCTGTCTTCCATGTCAGCCGCGAAGCCCAAAATTGCTGACTATCCTTTCACTACGCTGACGCCCAATCTGGGCGTAGTTGCCTATAGAGATAACAAGTCATTTGTGATGGCCGACATCCCCGGAATCATTGAAGGCGCAGCAGAAGGCAGAGGCCTCGGAATCCGTTTCTTAAAACACATTGAAAGAAACTCACTTCTGTTGTTTCTGGTGCCTGCCGATGCCAAGGACATTAAAAAAGAGTACAATATTTTGTTAGGCGAACTGAAAAAGTACAACCCGGAGCTCCTCGACAAAAAAAGGATTCTGGCCATTTCAAAATCCGATCTGCTTGATCAGGAATTGAAAGACGAAATGTCGCGCGAACTTCCCACCGATCTACCAACACTATTCATCTCCGGGGTTTCCAACGAAGGACTTACCGAGTTAAAAGACCTGATCTGGCAACATCTGCATTGATTCAGATTGTGCCAGAATGACACAATTCTCATTATTGGCAAAATTGTTGTCTTTTTGCAGTCGTTTTAAAGCTTTATTAATGGAAAAGAACGTTCAACAAGAGCAGGAAACCGTGAAAAACGAGGAGCAAAGGGAAGATTTGGCGCCATCCGAAAAAGCCGAAAAAGAAGGCCAGGACACCCCGGAGCAATCGGAAGAGCAGAAGATAGATCCGTTTAAGAAACTTCAGGACGATTTGTCAGAAGCAAAGGACAAATACGTTCGGTTATATGCTGAGTTTGAAAACCACAGACGCAGAACGGCCAAAGAGAAGTTGGAAATGATTCAAAGTGCCAATGAAAGGCTGATCGTTGAGCTGCTACCGGTCATAGATGACTTCGAGAGAGCGGAGAAAGCAAATGCTTCCGAAGGAAAAGAGGTTGAGGGATATATGTTGATTCAATCGAAACTCAAAAAGATTCTGGAGCAGTCAGGAGTAAAACCCATGGACACCCCGGTAGAAACAGAATTCAATCCTGACCTTCACGAAGCGGTAACTCAGATCCCGGCTCCCGAGGAAAAATTGAAAGGTAAAATTGTTGACACCATAGAAAAAGGTTACCTAATCAATGACAAGGTAATCCGCTACGCCAAAGTTGTCATCGGCAATTAATTACCCCTAAACAAATCTACCGATGTCAACCAAGAGAGACTATTACGAGATACTGGGTGTTGGTCGTTCCGCTTCTCCGGAAGAGATCAAGAAAGCCTATCGCAAAGTGGCAATTCAATTCCATCCGGATAAAAATCCGGGCGACAAGGAAGCTGAAGAAAAATTCAAGGAGGCGGCTGAAGCTTATGAGGTATTGAGCGATCAGGAAAAGCGGGCTCAGTATGATCGATTTGGTCATTCTCGTCCAGGCGGAAGAGGATTCAGTAGTCACGAAATGAACATGGAAGATATCTTCAGCCAGTTTGGAGATATTTTCGGAGGTGGCAGCCCGTTCGATAGTTTCTTTGGCGGAGGTGGTTCACGCTCAAGACAAAGAAAAGGTTCTAACCTTAGAATCAAACTGAAGCTAACACTAGAAGAAGTAGCCAACGGTGTTGAGAAAAAAATAAAGGTGCATCGTCTGGTAAAGGCTGACGGTGTAACATTCAAAAATTGCCAGACCTGCGGGGGTACCGGCCAGGTAAGAAAAGTAGTAAACACCATGCTCGGACAAATGGTGTCGACAACCACGTGTCCCAATTGTGGTGGAGCCGGTCAAATGGTGGATCAGCGGCCTCCTGGGGTTGATAGCTCTGGCCTTCAATCAAAAGAGGAGCAGATCAGTATCAAGATTCCTGCAGGAGTATCTGATGGCATGCAGCTTTCCATGTCTGGAAAAGGTAATGATGCGCCAGGTGGAGGCGTTCCGGGTGATCTCTTGATTCTAATAGAAGAGAAAGAAGATAAGGTACTGAAGCGTGATGGGAACAACGTCATTTATGATCTTCACCTCAACTTTGTGGATGCCGCCCTGGGTACATCTGTCGAGATTCCATCTATAGGGGGCAAGGTCCGTATTAAGATCGATCCCGGCACACAGAGTGGCAAAATGCTCAGATTAAGAGGCAAAGGCATCAAGGACATCAACGGCTATGGCGCTGGCGACCAACTGATCTATATCAATGTGTGGGTGCCCAAAAAGCTAACTGCCGATGAAAAGGCCAAGCTTGAGAGCTTAAGGGAATCACCTCATTTTCAGCCTCAGCCCGATGGGCAGGAAAAAGGCTTTTTCGAAAGAATGAAAGAGTATTTCTCGTAACCTTACGGTAACACTCTACGTTTATCCCCTTCTATGGGCTATTTTTTTGCCTGTTACCGCCTATAAAAGGCATCGTAACAGATTAGAGCAACATCTCGTAAAATAGGACTATGTGGAGGTATTTTTTAGTCGCTTCAATTGGTAGCACCATTACTGTGGGCAGTTATGGGCAGATAAAGAAGCAATTTTCAGTAGAGGACAGAGCGCAGGTGGAGAAAGTGGAACTCAAGCTGAGTACCAAAACAGGTAACTGCTATATCCGCCCAAGTCAAAATTCAGACCTTCTTAATGTATATAGCAATCAGGACATTGAGGATTACGGCCATGCCTTCAGCAACGAAATAATTAATAAGACATGCTTTGTCAGCCTCTCACTGGAGCAGGACGGCAGACGTGGAGTAGGTCAAAAGATATCATACCAGGTTTTTGGTGGGGATGATCGACCCTCCGATAAGTTCTGGAAGGTCTATTTAACTGAGGCAAAGCCATATGCTTTGGCTCTGGACTACGGCTTGGGCAACGCGAATATTGACCTTTCTGGTCTCTCTATTAAACAGCTCAAAATCAAAACCGGCAGTGCCGATGTCAACGTCTTCTACAGTTCCGGCATCGAAAACCAAATGGAAATGGACACCTTCTTCGTGAAGGTTGACATGGGATCGCTACAAGTACGCCAACTCAATCTGGCCAAGTCACGCGTGGTAATGGCTGATGTTGGTTTTGGAAACATACTTCTTGACTTTAGTGATCGGCCTTCCAACAGCAACCATGTAAAGGGAAGCGTAGGAGCCGGAAACCTGGTAATTCTTTTGCCTGGCCCTGAAACACCGGTAAAAGTGAAGATCAACAACTCCTGGCTCTGCAGTCTCGACCTTTGCAAGAGCCTGAAACGCGTGGGTGAAAACACATTTGTCAATACCGCATTCGAGAACAGCGATACTAACGCACTTACCTTTGACCTTGATGTGTCACTGGGTAAAATCGTATTCAAAGACAAGTCTGAGTAATTCCGCTCTTCTTGCAAATATTTTAGGTCTCCTGTAATTCTGCCTACCTTTTAGCTACTAATCCTCTGATTGAACGAACGATTGTAGCTTGGAAGCTCTTATTACCAGTCATGTTACCAAACGCTATGCACAGCATCTGGCATTGCAGGATGTAAGCATTACGGTTCCCGAAAAAAGTATCTACGGGCTTCTCGGTCCTAATGGAGCCGGCAAGACCACGCTGATCCGCGTTATCAACCAAATCATTAATGCCGATGAGGGTGAAATAAGGATCAATGGAGAAATCTTAGCCCCTCATCATATTGGCACCATAGGTTACTTGCCCGAAGAAAGGGGGCTTTATAAAAAGCTTAAGGTAGGTGAACAACTAATTTACCTGGCACAGTTAAGAGGCTTAACCCGTCATGATGCGCTCACCAGGATCAAGTACTGGATTGAAAAGTTCGACATAAAGGACTGGTGGCATAAAAAGATCGAAGACCTCTCCAAAGGGATGGCCCAAAAAATTCAGTTCATCAGCACGGTGCTACACGAACCGAAATTGATCATCCTTGATGAACCCTTCTCCGGATTCGATCCGGTGAATGCGAATTTGATTCGAGATGAAATCCTTGAGCTGCGCCAAAAAGGAAGCACAATTATTTTTTCCACACACCGCATGGAAACCGTAGAGGAGTTGTGCGATCATATCGCAATGATTAACAAGTCGAAAAAAATACTGGAGGGACCCAAGAAGGAAGTGAAAGCCCAATTCAAGACAAATACTTTTGCAGTTGAGCACAAGGGAGAATTTTCTTTGAATAGCAGCGAGTTTCGGATTTTAAGCAACAGGCAAACGGACGATGGTTATATCGAAACGGTGGTCAAGTCGCTGAACGGCAAGAACGGAAATGAACTCATTCAACAGCTGGTACCCCTGACAGAAATTCATGG
>DAORAG010000142.1:0-7407 GCA_035344095.1 Cyclobacteriaceae bacterium
CTCGACATTCACGAAGAGAGGGTAAGGTTGAAAACACACCTCGACTACTTTCAGCAAGTATTGAAAAGCAATGTCTCCAATGGCAAAAAACTAGCGTTTATCTCCCAGGAGATTGGACGTGAGATCAACACGATTGGCAGCAAAGCCAACGATGCGGAGATTCAAAAACATGTGGTGATGATGAAAGAGGAGTTGGAGAAAATCAAAGAACAGTTGGGAAACGTGCTTTAACCTACTCGACCGTCACATTCTCCGTTTCAATTCTACTCAGCTCAATTAATTTTCCGGCTTTGTATAGTTCCTCTGCCTGATCAACTTTTAACGTATTGTTTTCTGGCTTGTAGTTGACGTAATCTTGAACTCGGATTCCGTTGACTATTCTTGGGTTATAGCCTACTCGAAACCGAAAGCTGACTTCGTCCGACTCTTCAAACGAATACGCCAAATAATCCATTGTAAAGGTTTCCTGATTAATCCAGTACAGAAATTCATCCTCAAAGTCTTCTCCTCCACCATCTGCGCTGAAGGTCACTTTAATTTTAAAATACTGCTTCCCTTCGATTTCTGTTTCGCCTAAAAAAGTTTTGTTGACAGCGGGATCATTGAGGCCGTAAGGAAGCAAGGCGAAATAATTTACCGAGTTGGTGGATGAGGTGTATTTTGTAGCCATTGAGTCTGGAACAACAACTTCTTCCCCATTAATTTCTCTGCGAAATCCATTATTTGTTACATAATCGTGAACGGTGCCGGTGGTGTCTTCGAATATCCTTTCATAAGAAAATGCGCCTCCATCTCTCCGCGCGATGTAATGCCGGTCCCTGAAGTCAAATTCAACCACCGACTTCTGATATTTAGCACCTCCTGAAACTTCAATGGTTTTGTCAACGATCGCTTGTGGGTCGGATAGTTTGCTATCACAGGAGATCAGAATAGTGGGTAGAAGAAGGGAAAACAAATAATTTTTCATAACTCAATAACAGTACGGATCGTTGATTGGTTTGTCGAATGCCGGACAAACTAAATTAATTTGGATAAAGTGGAAATGTATCGCTCGGGTACATCACCACCAGTTGCTGTTTGATAGTCTTTGTAGCTGCAAGGCACTATACTCGCCCTTGCGTAACGGTCGTTGGATCTGTGATGATTCACTTCCATCCACCACTTTTCAGTAAACTTACTTTTGTAGAAGGTGAGAACCTCAGGCTCTACCGGCATTGACACGGTGTATTTAAGAAAGTCGTTGCTCTTAAAATTTTGTTCGCTCTTACGGTGGTAGAATCCCTCAATAAAATACCAGATCATCGTAGCAATCACTGAAGCCGTTTTCTTGTGCACATCATCCAATGAAGGATTGTATTCATAGAACCCGATTGAGCTGAGCTTTTCAGTTGTGCCTGCATACCAGCATATCTGACATGCCTCCTCTCCGGTTAATCCAAATGGTTGGGCATTTCCGTTACCCGGGGCATCTGCCGATTTGATGGCTGTGATATCGAATGACGCCATGTCTGCATTGCGGATGGCAGGCTCCATTTCCGCCAAGTTGCTTCTAAGATGACCTACGCGATATGCCTCGAAGTACAATTTCTCAAGTATCGCTACCGAGGTCGGATCGATTAAATAAGTTTGATGAGCAAGGTGTGTGTATCCAAACAAGTAGTTTGGCTCATGCAGAAGAATTTTGTTAATATGTTTTTTTGTTGCTGGTGCACTCTCCGAGTCGTCCAGATCAAGGTAGGCGTCAACATTGAGCAGGTTCACGAGCTTGTCCATCTCCTCATAGCCCTTGTATTGCCCGTAGTCGAGGTCATGAGAACCACCGAGGAGAAGAGGGAGAACATTTTTTTCCAAAAGAATGCGACAAACTTCACTGATCCTGACATATGTTTCATCCAGGTCTATGCCTGGGTTAAGATTACCAAGGTCAACGATATTGTTTTTGCCAGTGCCTCTCTTTAAGCGGTAGAGCTTTTTTCGAATTTCATCCGCACCGTGCTCACATCCTTTGTTTGACGTGGTGCCTCGGGCATCATTGATTCCAAAAATGGCAATTTGTGCATTGCTGTAGTCTGGCATCTTGTCTCCAAAAATCCGGATACTTTTAACAAGTGCAGATGGATCATCAATGTCTTGGTAAATGGATTCATCAATCGGAGAAAAGAGTATGGTTAAATCCATTTGATTTGGCTTTAAACAAAGCTATTTGTTTAAAGAGGAACTGCCAACTCCTATTTATTCAAATTTGATGCGGCCTGCCCCGCGAAAGAACGGGGCAGGATAGCATCTACTTAACAACAAACTAGAACACTTTCTTCGATAATTTATAGGCATAGGTCAGTGACAACAGATAGTCCGCAAATGCTGCATCACCGTGCCTTGGATTGCCGGTTGCGATTTCTGTCTCTCTATCAGTTACCGATTGCTGTCGGTTACGCACAAGGGCAAATGGCACATTCACATTGAATGAGTGTGGGCCATGCTGATAGGTGACCCCGGGCTCTACAGACACTATATACCCGGGCCTCCTGAATCCGTCACTTTTTCCAATCGCATCACGAACAGGTATACCCTCTATTCTTCCTCCCAACGAAAGCCCCAATTTCCCTTTTACAGAGAACTGAGCCCCCAATCTTACCATGTACTGATCAGGCACGGACATGATTGCCTCATTGGCCAAAATCGGACTGAGGGTCTCGCGGAATGTTCGTGTTCCGTTGGTATTTCTGGAGTTGAACATATAGAGGGCATTGGCATACAGCGTCCACTGTTCAGATAAATGATGTCCAAGATTGATCTCAGTGACCACACCCAGTCCGCCATCACCAGGCTGAATGGACTGATCTACCGGTCTTCTTTCAATTCCATTAACGGTATGAAAGTCATCTTTAAAATTGTAGTTCCCGGTGGGAAGTTTAAATCCCAGTCCATACATCACACTTGACTTCCCGCTAAATAGCCGTGATGAATAATACCCCATGAGTCGAATGTCGCCAAGTCCGTGTGAGCTTGAGTGATATCGATTAATTCTGTCGTGCTCATACAGTGATGATCTATCGATGTATATAAAGGGTACTGAGGCAGAGACAGTCCAGCGGTTGTTGATGGTATAGGTTCCGCCAATGATAAGTGAATTGTCATTATTAATTACTTCAGTGTTGTTTGCTACACGATCAGGATGCTCTTCTGTTCCTGAAAAGTGGCGATAAGACCTGAAATACCTGTAGTTGGCAGTGAATTGCCAGGTCTTCGGACTATTGTCCAACGATGAAATCCCGCAACTCATATTTTTGATGGCAATACACCCTTGCGAGAAGGCATATTGGCTTATGGATACAAATAGTATTACTAATAGTAAATACCTTTTCATAGTTTAAAATTTTGATGGTGTTGAAATAATTGACGCGTGCAAAGAATCGCATGGCGATGCATTACACCTATCAAGAGTCAATTGAGAAAGAGATGGAGAATTATGTTACGCTTGAGGCGGGGGAGTAGGAACATCCCTCAAGAGTGTAACTTGCTTTGCTGAATTGGCAAAAAAGTATTTGGCAGTTGAAACAATCCAACGATCATTGGGTAGCTGGATGCCATTACCAAAATAATCCTTAATGATTTGTTTGCTGGACGTGCCGGATTCTTTCTTTGCATTCGATCCGGTGTCCTGCGCTTTTTGAGCGTATTCTTTAAAATCGTTGATCAGCTTCTTTTCCTCATGGTCTTTGATGCAAACAACATAAAGCGTGTCATTTTGCAGTCTTTGTTTCACCAGCTTATACACATCACCTTCATGTTCAAAGCGTCCATTTACCCTTTTGTATTCTGATGATGGCGTAGTAGAGTAAGGCAATGCCAGTGGCACTTTCAGTTCAACCGTTAGTTCTTCGCTGTATTCTTCGTTATTGATTTTCTCAATCAACTCCTGATGAGCAGTTACCTGCAGCGCCTTAAAGGCGAGGTAATAACCTCCGATATTGAAGGCAAAGACGGTCAGAAGCAGTATCGAGATGAGCTTTTTCATAACCAAAGCAACACGATATTACTAAAAGAGCTCCGGTCAACACGCAGAAGGGAGAAGAAAATAAGCCTTAAAAGACATACTTTTTTTCCGCAAACGTTTGAAAAGCAACTCTTACGTTTAGGATTCTTGAGGTTTTTGTAGTCTAGCCTCCGAAGTCATCGAATCGGATGTTCTCCTTGGGTATACCCAAGTCGTCCAACATCTTGAGTACGGCAGCATTCATCAAAGGAGGGCCACACAAATAGTACTCAACATCTTCTGGTGCCGGATGATCTTTGAGGTAATTGTCGTAAAGGCACGAGTGAATGAAACCAACGTAGCCATCACCTTCCCTATCATCAAGCGACTTTTTTACTTTCCAGTTGTCTTCCGGCAGGGGTTCTGATAGCCCGATGTAAAAATTAAAGTTCGGGAAGTCTTTTTCAATATTTCTGAAATGGTCGGTGTAGAAAAGTTCTTTCTTGGAACGTCCACCATACCAGTAGGAAACCTTGCGGTTGGTTTTTTCTGTGTGGAACAGATGGAAAATCTGGGCACGCAAAGGAGCCATACCAGCACCACCGCCAATGTAAATCATTTCACGCTGCGTAGGATTGATGTGGAACTCACCGTAAGGGCCAGAAATTGTTACTTTGTCGCCAGGCTTTCTCGAGAATATATAGGACGAACAAATTCCAGGATTCACATCCATCCAGCGATTGTTGGCTCTGTCAAATGGAGGAGTAGCCACACGAATATTCAGCATCACGATGTTTCCTTCTGCAGGGTGGTTAGCCATGGAGTAGGCGCGGAAGATAGGTTCATCGTTCTTCATCTTCAGATCCCACAGCTTGAACTTGTCCCAGTCGCCCTGGAATACATCATCCTTATGACCTAACTCCGGGTGAGGGGTGATGTCAATCGTCTTGTAGTCAACTTCTACGGGAGGTACATCAATCTGAATATATCCACCCGCTTCAAATTTCAGGGTTTCGCCTGGAGGCAGCTTCACTACAAACTCCTTAATAAAAGTGGAAACGTTGTAATTTGACACCACTTCACATTCCCATTTCTTGATTCCAAAAATCTCCTCCGGAATTCGAATGTTCAGGTCTTGTTTCACCTTCACCTGGCAACCCAGACGTACATTTTCTTTTCTTTCTTTTCGGTTAAGATGACCTACTTCTGTAGGCAATACATCTCCGGCTCCTGACTCAACCACACATTTGCACATAGCGCAGGTTCCACCACCGCCACAGGCCGATGGCAAAAATATTTTTTCGTTCGCAAGGGTTGAAAGCAGCGTCCCTCCGGCACTCACCGTTAATGTCTTTTCCCCGTTGATGAGGATTTTTACTGGTCCTGACTGTACGAGTCGTTTTTGAGCAAAAAGAAGCACAAAAACCAGTATAAGAATAACGATGGTAAAAGCCGTGATGGAGGTAAATATCAACATGAAAACCCTGTTTTTAGTCAGCACAAATATATCGAGAGAACCCTAAAAAAGGGTGCAGCCTAAATAAAATTTGCACTACAGATATAACCCAGCGTTTGCGGCTTAGTTCACTAAACCAGGGTCAATTCCTGCTTTTTTTCGCTTCGAGTTGTTTTGTAGTTGACGCCTGTATTAAAAATGATGGACAAACTGTCACGATCAGACCAATTACTAAGTTTTTTGAGGCTTACCCAGCCATTTAGCGATTGAAATGGACCAGCCTGGTAGCCTCCGATAAATTCGACAAAGTCGGCTGGCCTTATGCCTTCTCCCTCACGAAAGCTCACACAAATGTTGATCAGGCCTTCATTGGCAAAGGAAAGGTTGTCAGCATGTCTGACCTTTTCGTAGGAGTACAAATCACCCTGGGATATGGCAACGACATCACTCAGCACTACCAGCCCTGTCGGTAAGCTACCCGCCCCTTTGCCTGCCAGAAATTGAAGGCCCGTGGATGCTCCGGTAACACTGACCGCATTATACTCATTCTTGATGTTGGCAAGTGAGCTCTCCAGCGGGACAAATTGTGGTGCAACAAACCCAACGATTTGATCTCTGACCCTTTCGGCTTTCGCAATTAATTTGATTGTGCAGCCTTGCTGACGGGCGTACCGGATGTCGTGCTCGGTAATTTTATCAACGCCTATGTTTACAATCTGATTAGGGTGAATAAAAATACCGAAGGCATGCGCCATGGTGATCGCCAGTTTAAACTTTGGGTCAAATCCCTTTACATCTAATGTTGGATCTGATTCAGCGAACCCCAAGCGTTGTGCCTCTACCAAAACTGAAGCGAAATCTTTTTTCTCTTCGATCATTTTGGTGAGAATGTAGTTGGTGGATCCATTGAAAATTCCTTCCACCCGATGAAGCTCGTCAAAGGCGTAGTGTTTTTCAAGGTTGCGAATAATTGGAATGCTTCCACAAACAGCACCCTCGTAAAGCACAGGCGTGTTGTATCTCTTTTGAAGCCAAAATATCTCTTCAAGATGCTCCGCAAGCATTTTTTTGTTCGCGGTGACCAGAGGCTTTTTCTTTTCCAAAGATTTTTTCAGAAGCTCAAAAGCAAACTTTGAGTCGTCAATAAGCTCAACAACAATATCGATTTCTGGGTCATTAAGAATGTCTTCCGGTGAGACACTCAAAAGAGATTGATCAACGGATCTCTGCTTGTTGGGATTTTTGACGACAATTTTTTTGATCTCAAGATTTGCGTTCGCTTGTGTTAGTAAACTATAAAATCCTTGCCCTACACAACCCAGGCCAAACAACCCAATCTTCTTCTTTCCACTCATTGTAAAATATATTTTGACTGTTCAATTAAAAATTCGCGAATGATCACATTCAATTTCTTGGTTTCGATTAAAAAACCATCGTGACCAAACGGTGAGGTCACAATCTCCAGTTGCGAGCCTGGTATAAGTCGGCTGATTTCTTGCTGTTCCGAAATCGGGAACAGTACATCGCTATCAATTCCAATAACCAAAGTGGCCGATTGAATTCTCGCAAGCGCTGCCTCTATTCCATTTCTATTGCGACCTACATTGTGATTGTCCATCATCTTGGACAAAGTCCAAAAACTAAACGAATTAAATCTGTTGACCAGTTTTTCTCCCTGATACTGTTGATAAGATGACGCGTTGTAATGATCAAGTCTTTGCAAGTCCTCATCATCCTGCGACTTGTAGGCATCGTAAGATCGGAAACTTACCATCGCTGTAGCCCGGGCAGCGGCAAGTCCTGCGGCTCCTGCGTCAGCATCTCTATTCTTCCAGGTAGCATCGGCTTCAATTGCCATCCTTTGCGACTCATTGATTGCGATTCCCCAGGAGGAGTGCTTTGCATTGCACGCGACTGGAATCAGGAATTGAAATGCTGCGGGATTATAGACAGCCCACTCTAGCGCCTGTTGACC
>DAORAG010000143.1:0-7401 GCA_035344095.1 Cyclobacteriaceae bacterium
CTCCTTTGTTATCAATTTCTCTTTCACCATTTCCACAGAGGTTCGCACCAGAGCTGTAGTGTTCATCTTGCCATTGCGGGTTTGCAGGCAGTAGAGCGTTCCATTTTCTATTGTATACTCAAAATCCTGAACCTCCTTGTAGTGTTCTTCCAATTTTGATCTGAGTTCTTCCAACTGGCGATATTGTTCCGGCATTTCATCAGCCAGCTCGCTCACAGGTTTCGGTGTTCGAATTCCTGCCACAACATCTTCACCTTGTGCATTAGTCAGGTACTCGCCAAACATCACGTTCTCCCCTGTTCCAGGATCGCGGGTGAAACCAACACCGGTGGCACAGTCGTTCCCCATATTTCCAAATACCATGGTGACCACATTGACCGCGGTGCCATTGGCCATTTCGGGAGTGATTTTGAATTCGCGCCTATAGTCGATGGCACGCTTGCCCATCCATGAATTAAATACGGCCTTGATAGCGATTTCTAACTGTTCAAATACGTCTTCAGGAAATGGCCTGCCCAGTGTGTCGTGGACAACTTTCAAAAAGCGATCGCTTGCCTCCTTAAGATGATCAGCTTGTAAACCAATATCAAGTTTTACGCCAGCCTGTCTCTTTATTTCCTCAAAATGCTCGTCAAACTTTTCGTCTGGCACTCCAAGAGCAACCTTACCAAACAATTGAATGAACCTGCGATAGGCATCATAGGCAAACCTGTCATTACCAGTTAGCTCAGCCAATCCTTGAAGTGTTTGTTTGTTCAGCCCCAGGTTGAGGATCGTGTCCATCATACCCGGCATAGACATGGCAGAACCCGAGCGGACAGAAACCAGCAAAGGGTTCTTGGGGTCACCAAACTTCTTGCCTGTGGCCTTTTCAACGTCTTTGATTTGCGCTCGAACCTCTGCCATGAGGCCCTCTGGGAGTGTATGGTCTTTGTGTCCAAGGTAGGCCAAACACGCTTCGGTAGTAATCACAAATCCAGGAGGTACATTAAGACCGATCTGTGTCATTTCACAGAGGTTGGCACCTTTGCCACCCAGAAGTTGCTTGTTATGACCATCGCCTTCGCGATACGCGTAGACGAATTTCCGTGATTGTTCTTTTGGCAGTTTTTTAGGCGGGGTAAGTACTTCTTCTGTATTCATGGCTCTACTGTTTGATGCCATGAAATTAGACCCCCTTTATCCTAATTGACATGATATCAATCAGCCACTTAACAGATGTAAGTCAGGTATCACGTGGGGCTAGTTACTTTATCACTTAATAAAGCGCCCAAAAGAACTTAACGAAGGTCTGGTGTGGTGCCGATAACGAAGTTTTATACCTGTTTCACGTCACCAGAATTGATCAGCCAATGATCATACTGTTCAAATACAGCTGATTGGTCGTTCAACCTCCATCTTAGATTTTCAAAAACGATGTCAACAATTTGGCCACCTGCTAACTTGATGCGTAAAAGATCTCCATCTTTTGGTCGGTACTGGAAGTCGAAACAATCATTTCTGGTATTCAACGCCTCCTCGATAAAGCCGTAGGTCTTATTCTTCTTCTTTTCTTCTTCCCAGTATTTGTCATCGATCACAAAATCTCCGATAAGCGATTGATGGTTATCGCGCATATACAAGCACCATTTGTTATCTGGAAGCTCTCTGATTGCCTCATCATCATCCGGGCGAATCCGGGCGGCAATTGGTGTTTTTCGAAGCAGAGGCCGTAACCAAGGTCGCTTGAGCTTAGTCCCACAGCTGCATAACTTAAAATCATTGACCGAGGTGCACATTAGCCAGAAGGATAGTTTGGGTACTTCGTTCTAATATAGACTTCACTGGGCAAAATTTCAAAACCAACCTGGTAGCGCGGAGAGCCGTGATATCGCTGTCAAGGAAAATATTTTTTCGACCTGAAAGCAACAAAACTGACTTTGCGGTATATCAATGCCGGATTCCGGTCAACGGAACGCTACCAAGGGCAGAATGACGAATTCGAGCGATTGCCGGTTAAATAGCCAATGCGTTTATTTGGCTGTGCGTAGGTTAGCAGAACACTGTATATTCTGGGTTGTATTCATTCTTTTTAAGGTCCTGATCAACCTTACCGACAGGGCACCGACAATGCCAGAGGCTGAAGTTGAGGGTTTATGGCATCAATTTGTTTTTATCCTCTATTCCCAGCTCCCTTACTTCGTTGTTTATATCCCTGCAGTCTATGGTGTGTTTCTTGTTATCGACCTGTACTTTAGGGAGACGCTTAAGCTTGGATTTGCACTGTCAATGGGAATCGCCATTTGCCTGGTGACTACTCCACTGTTACTAATCGTTAATCATACAGTTATTTTGCCCTTTGTCTATGACATAAAGGATTCCAAGGTTTCTTTTGGCATCGGCAGCTTACTCTATTATCTGTTTAATGTGATGGCGGTGGTTGGCATTGCTGGAAGTGTAAAACTGATCAGGCAACAAAACAGATCCAAGGTTCTGGAGCAAACGCTTCTTAAAGAAAAGTCGGATGCTGAATTGAAATTCTTAAAAGCACAGGTAAGCCCTCACTTTCTTTTTAATACATTAAATAACATCTATTCCCTTGCACGTAAGCAGTCCGATAAGACGGCAGAGGCGGTATTAAAACTATCCAACTTGCTTCGGTTTGTTTTGTATGAGGCTTCGCACTCTCACATTCTTTTAATGGATGAAATCAGACTGATTGAAAGTTATATCGAATTGGAAAAACTTAGGTATACTGACCGACTTAAAATTGAATTTGAATATGAAGTGGATGATAAAAGTCGAAAAGTTTCACCCCTTATTTTGACACACTTTGTAGAAAATGCTTTTAAGCATGGAGCTGGTGAATCCAGATTTGACATCGACATCAACATTCGTATTGTTCTCCTGAAAGATACGCTTACCGCTACCTTCTCCAACAGTAAGGGCAAGACGATCTCCGCTGTGAGTACCGATAAGATTGGCCTGACCAATACCAGGCGCCAATTAGAAATATTATACCCGGGGCATGAATTAGAAATTCTTGATAGCCCGGATCAGTTTTTTGTTTCACTTACAATACCGTTGTCCCATGATTCGTTGCCTCCTGGTCGAAGATGAACCGCTTGCTGCCGAAGTGCTAAAGGATTACATCCAGCAAGTTCCTTTCCTTAACCTGGTTGATACCTGCAGTGACGCATTATTTGCACTGGAGGTTCTGAAAAAGGAACATATAGACCTCATTTTTCTTGACATCCATCTGCCTGGTTTGAAAGGAGTCGATATGCTCGCATCTCTTGTGCACCCACCTCAGGTAATCCTCACGACAGCATACCACGAGTATGCACTACAGGGGTATGAACTAAATGTCGTTGATTACTTGTTGAAGCCCATCGAATTCAAACGGTTTTATCAAGCGGTGAGTAAGGTAAAGGTTGAACATGAGCCAACAGTAAAATCAACCATCACGATTCAGGCTGACAACAGGAGGTTAGTGATCAACACTGCAGATATTCTGTTTATAGAAAGTCAAAAGGAATACATCTTTATCAAGACTAAAACTGGCGATTACAAAACCAAGTATGCCATCAGCAGAATTGAGGAAGAATTGAACCCACAAATATTCTTGCGGGTTCATCGTTCCTTCATTGTTTCACTACTTCATATCACCGCGTTCAATGCTACTTCGGTGAACTTACCTGGCAGAGTTGTGCCTATTGGTGGTAATTTTAAAGAGTCTGTTATCAGAACACTGACTTCAAAACTCTAATCTTTTACACATCGAATAGACAAGCCATTGTCTGGTGTGGCTGTACTTTTTGTTCTCATCTGCGCCAGGCTCGCTGAGGCATAATAGAATGTGATTTGGTCATTTGCCCACCAATAGCCATCAGAACCGCGGTCTCTAAGGGCACCAATATGAATAGACCCAGCAGGCAAGCCTGTGAACCCAAAACTGTTCTCGGCAGCCACGTTTGGATTAACCCAATGTTGTATCCCGGTCTCTTTGAGTTTGCCTCCTGCCACGCTCATACCCCCTACGGCTGATGCCAGATCATCCCATTCTTTGCTTGATGGCAGATGCCAACCTGTAGGGCAAGCTTTTATGCTCGCTGCGGCATTGTAGTGACGTCCATAAATAGCGATGAATTCAGCAGATCCGTCATAATAGGCTGGAGCGGTTCTCGATATCCATTGGGCAGCAGGAACGGCAGGAATGTCGGTGCCATCATTCAATTTTGTCACTTTAAGGTTTTCTGCCATCCATGTGGCGGACCCTATTACAATGGTTTTATAGGTGTTTCCCTCTTCATCGGTCATGCTTCCAAAGTCGTGCGATCCGAAGTTGATACCCCCGTCATTGGGTGCAGGTTCGTCTTCCTCTTTCTTACATCCCGAAATAGCAAACAACAGGCAAAGGCAAACAACCCAGGGGTTAAGTGATTTCATAGTTTCAGCTTTGTTAAGTTTCAATCCCCGAAGAAGACTAAACGGCTGAAATCAATACAACTCTAATCAACATAAAGGATAAGCCAGTCAACGAGTGAATTTTCTATCACAACTAAATATCACCCAATATGGTCTGCTTGCTGATTTCAACTTAGCCAAAGCTTGGTCGGATTGGGGTATGTCTTACCAACAAAAAAGGCGACTGCGTAGTCGCCTTTTTTGTCTGTCGAGAGCAATTTTTACTTGTCCGAAACCCAAACGGCTCCAATGCCGGCATCCCAAAGTTTCTTTGTGTAAGTAGGAAGGTCAGTTTCAATTATCGCTTTGGCTCTTGCGTTAAGTGGTTCCCACTGTTTCTCAAGTTCAGCCATACGGTCCTTATCCGGCTTGGTCACCATCGGTATATCGCTATCTGCATGATTGATCAGGAACAGGTAGTTGGCAGTGAACTTATTAGGGAAGTTTTCAACATCGTCATAGGCCTTTGATCTTCTTTGAATCATGTCCTCATCCCAGGCTGTCATTTTTTTGACCAACTCCTCTCCTTCTTTCTTTAGCGATACGAACTTGGCTTCATCTGACATTTCCTTCAAAACATCTTTCAGCTGATCGCGCATAGACTTGATTTGATTTACCTTCTGATGCATGTTACTAACCGACTGCTCCATGGTTGTCATAAAGTCATTCCATTCCTTGAACTGGTCAGCTGTATTTTGATACATGGGGTTGTTCAGAATCTTAAATTCAACCTTCTGCTCTGCGACACCCGGGTACTTCAAGGTGGCAGTGTAATTTCCGGGGATAGCTTTATGACCTCTGTAGCTACCTTCAATATAAGCAGTTGGCGCCCCGGTTATAGATGGATAACGCGTATCCCAAACGAATCGGTTGATGCCTTTTGCTTTGGGTAATGTAGGGTCAGCAGGTGGCGCACCATAGTAGCGTTGATAGGATTCGTCATTTTTAGAAGTCAAAGTTCTTACTACTTTTCCGCTGCCGTCTCTTATTTCCAATGTCAGGTGTACTGAGTCTGCCAACTTGGGCAGGTTGTAATACATCACTACTCCGTTAGCAGGGTTTACACCATACAGCGGATTAGTACCATCAAATTCGCTAGAGTTTCCGGTCAACGGGCTTCTCCAACTTCCGTGCATAGCATCATCAGGTTTATAGAATGTAAATGAAGTAGTCCCCTCTTTGTATTGACGGACAACGCCTAGATCATCTAGTATCCAGAATGACCGTCCCATAGTGGCAACCACCAGGTCATCGCCTTTGAGCATAAGATCGGTAATAGGCGTTACTGGAAGGTTCAATTGAAATTGAGACCAGCTTGTGCCTCCATTATAGGAAATGTACATCCCAGTTTCAGTTCCAGCATAGAGCAAACCCTTTCTCGAAGTGTCTTCACGAATTACTCTTGTGTAGGCACCATAAGGAATCCCTTTGCTTATGTTAGTCCAGGTTTTGCCATAATCAGTGGTCTTATACAATCCGGGCGTGAGGTCATTGAATTTGTAGCGCGTTGTCGCTATGTAAGCAGTCGCTGGATCGTGGGGTGAAACTTCAATTGAGTTAACAAGACATTCGGCCAGTCCCTTTGGGGTTACGTTACTCCAGGTTTTGCCGTTGTCGCGCGTTACCTGGACGTAGCCATCATCACTTCCAGTCCATATCACGCCCTTCTCGCTTGGTGATTCAATTACGTAGGCTAGCGTCCCATAATTTTCTGCACCTACGGCTTCATTCGTATAAGGTCCTCCCATTTTTCCCTGTTTTGCCTTCTCATTTCTGGTAAGATCAGGTGATGCTTCCTCCCAGGTAACGCCCATATCGCGAGTCCGAAGAAGTAATTGCGATCCATGATAAAATGTTCCAGGCTCGTGCTTCGACCAAATAATCGGAGCATTCCAGTTAAACCGGTATTTCATATCACTGGCATCACGCCCAAGATATTGAATGGGTGCAGCCATAATATTGGTGCCAGAAGCCACTTTGGTATTCAACACCTCGATGGTTCCCAAATAACTTCCGCCCATTACATAGGTTGGATCGTTGGGGTCAAAAGCAAGAAAAGCACTTTCGCCTCCCGCAGAATAGGTCCAATGCTCTTCTGAAATATCATTGCGACCAAATGCCATACTCTGAATCCTGACAGTTGTGTTGTCTTGCTGACCCGCGTAGATTCGGTATGGAAAATGATTGTCCAGGCTGATGCGATAGAACTGAGCCGTTGGCATATTGTATTGAGTAGAGAATGTCTCCCCATAGTTGAATGATACAGCTGCGCCTCCATCGTTAACGATCACCATATTTTTCGAATTGTCCGGGTTTATCCACAGGTCATGATAGTCGCCATGTGTACCTGACAATGTTTCCCATGATTTGCCGCCATCAATTGAGCGAAGTGCGGAAGCATTCATCACATACACCGTATTCTCATCATTAGGATCGGGAAAAACTTCTATATAATACCATGAACGCTGGATCAGACGATGGTCTTCACTTACATGTGACCAGCTCTTACCAGCATCGTTTGAAACATACAACCCTCCCAAAGCTTTCTCCCAATCACTTTCGATCAGCGCATATACTTTTTCTGGATTAGCTCTCGACACAGCGATAGCCATCTTACCCATTTCTTTGGGAAGGTCTTTCTCCAGTTTGGTCCACGTCTCACCCCCATCTACGCTCTTGTATAATCCACTTCCAGGGCCACCACTGATCACTTTCCATGGCAAACGTTGGTGATGCCACATAGCGGCATACAACACTTGCGGATTGGACATGTCCATTGACAGTTCTGAACAGCCGGTCATGTCATTTACATACAATACCTTTTTCCAAGTTGTACCACCATCAATGGACTTGTAGATACCACGGTCCTGAGTGGCACCATGAATTGCACCTTGCGCAGCCACCAAAACGATATCAGGATTTTTGGGATGGATCACAATCCTTGAAATCTGCATT
>DAORAG010000144.1:0-7373 GCA_035344095.1 Cyclobacteriaceae bacterium
GCAAAGTATTCGTGAGCGATATTGCGGAACATAAAACAAGACAACACGGAGATTACAAAGTTGTAAACCATAAAACCAGCCAACACGATAACAGATGCTCTCAAAGCCCGTTGGACACCCACAATCAGGTGATCGATGTCGGGAAAGAAGCGAAGAAAGCGGAAGAACTTGAACACGCGGGATATTCTGAGTACAAGCAGGTATTCCAGCTGGGTGGAGTTGCCATTGAAAGCCCAAAAATACAAGGATGGAATCGCCAGGATAATCAGGACAAAGTCAAACTTATTCCAATTGGATTTGAGATAGTTGCGTAGCCCGAAAGCTTTGAGCTTGACAATCAACTCAACCAGGAAGATCAGCGTGATCAGGTTATCGATATGCTCAAAGGCATTATTTACCTTTTGCGGTAAATCAAAACCTTGTATGAAGATTACGACAGCATTGATAACAATCAATGCCAGAATAAATGCATCATTGAGCAAGATGCGTTTTAGCCTTCTCATATTAGCTCAAACTAAAGTCAACCAAGTCGCCCGGACTGAGTATCCCAGCGCAGGCAATCGTGAATATAACTTTTTTGTTTTGAGCGCCAGTGAGGCTAATGATGAAATATCAAGCCAGGTCAAATTTTGCTGAGAAGGCGGGATACTGTTCCCAGAGCGCCACCTTGAAATCACGTGACTCTTTGAGCACACGTTTACCTAATGCGGTGATGGTAAAAATTCGTTTACGCCTTCCGCCCCTTTCTGCCGTTGCCTTGCCCATCTCGGATTTTAGAAAACCCTTGCCTTCCAGCCTGTCGAGTGTTGAGTGAACCGCTCCGATTGATACAGACCTGCCTGTTTGAGACTTGAACTCTTCGGCAATACTAAATGCATAGGCTCGCTCCTCGCCCAGTATGCCTACTAATAAGAGAATTACTTCTTCAAACTCACCGAGACGGGTTTCGATCATTTGATACTAGATTGTAGAGCTAATATACGGAACACGTTTGAAATGGTTTCCAAACCGTGCATTATCTGGCTGAGTGCCGATAGGGAGCGCTAAGTTCAGCTACGTTTTGAGCGTTTTTTATCAGATCAATGTATCGGGTACCGTAGTACCAATCGTCAATGACAGCCTTTGTCCGTTTATCTTTCTTTTGCAGGAATTTTGGGAGATCGTCAATGCCAGCACCTGCTCCCTCAAACTGGCGGTAAAACTCACCCATGGTCGCAAGCAATTTCTCTCTTCCCATCACCTCACTGAGCGCATAGAAAAACAGCGGACCCACTCCGTAGGACAAAGAAGAGGTCACACCCTTGAGACCATATTGTGACATCGGGATTTTTTCCGCGTGCGAGTCGAAATAGTTCTTCATCCGTTCCAGTCTTTTGGCTAGTGATGGAACAAATGTCCCCCCTTCGTTCAGTTCGTCATAAGCCAAATATTGCAGGAACATCGACTGGCCTTCATTCCAGCGTGGTGATTTCAAATCGGTGTCGCGAACATTCCAGAAATGACCGATCTCGTGATACAGTTCACCCATGGCCTCCGGTGAACGAAAGGATGCCGCGGTCTGAATAATCGTTGGCATCACTACCTGCGATCCATACATGTCGGGGATTTCGGCTAAAACAAAATTATGCCGTTGCTTCAAAGGCCCCATCCATTTTGTGTAAAGTGCAAACACGTTTTCAACACCCGAGGCTATACGCTGAGCGCCTTGTTCATCCTCCTCAAGGTAATACACGCTGTAACTTGTTTTTTCGATTACTCGATAAGGTGCAATTGGCATAACAATAGAGGAAGCAGGTTGTGGACTCTCGTATTGCCACTCGATTTGGGTACCTATCGTAGTATTGCTTTTCAAATCATATCCGGTTGCAACGCGGTGTGTGGGGGGCAAGGTGATCGAAACCTGCTGACGAAACTTATCATCACTTCTCCAGCGCTTACTCATACTTTTCTCCGTGGGTTCCATCAATTGCGGATAAGAAAATGACTCCGGCCTGATGATGGTAAACCTTGGGTCGAGTGATTCCTGCACGTACAGCATTCCCGTTTCCTGGTAGCCAGTGAGATGTCCCTGATATGCTAAGACCAACGTAATGATATCACCGACTGTCTTCTGCTCCGGAAATGAAATCGTTATATGGTTTAGTTGGAAGGTCTCCCATCCTTCTATCCTCACAAGGTGTTCTGAAATTTTGTATGGATTGCCTTTGTCATCAAAAGCATTTTCAACATTTAGCAGACGGTGCAGCAGCAGACTTACGGAAGATGTAGGCTGGCCGGGAACGAATTCGATTCTGGCTTTTGCGGATAATGTATTTTGCGGATACTCCAGTCCCTGATGATCAAACGGAATTGACATCTCTAGTTGATACAACAATATGTCCAGCTGATCGGACTGTGCCCATAATCCGATGGGGACAAGGAGCAAAAAGATGATTTTCATACAAACGAATTTGCCGAATGTGAAAACCTTCGATATTTCTGATGGTTACATTAACCGGATACAATATTATGATCAGCCTAAAAAGCTAGTCTACAGGTTGAGGAGAAGCGAAATGTGGATTCTTCGCTTACGTTCAGAATGACGACAAGTAGATAGCCTCAGTATAAGTATTTATTATATTGTCAGAAAAAAGCTTTGGCCTTCCTCTCCTTTCTCGACAAGCAACATTCAATTGCTAAACCTGGCTACAGCCGCTGGCTCGTTCCACCTGCAGCGCTCAGCATTCATTTGTGCATAGGGCAGATTTATGCTTATAGTGTTTTCAACGAACCCATGACAAGGATACTGGGTATCTCGATTTCATTGGAAGGTGACTGGGCATTGACAACACTGGGCTGGATCTTCAGTATCGCGCTCTTTATGTTGGGAGCATCAGCAGCTTTGTTTGGCAAATGGCTCGAACGCGTAGGGCCTCGCAAGGCCATGTTTACCTCAGCATTCTGTTTTGGTAGCGGGTTCCTGGTGGCAGCCCTTGGCGTGTACATTCACAATATCTGGATCGTGTATATCGGCCACGGAATACTTGGTGGTATTGGCTTGGGGTTGGGTTACATCTCGCCCGTGTCCACGCTTATCAAATGGTTTCCTGATCGACCGGGTCTTGCAACAGGAATGGCCATCATGGGATTTGGCGGTGGGGCGATGATTGCTTCTCCCCTGTCAGTGCGCCTTATGAATTATTTCAGCACTAAAGATTCTGTTGGCGTTGCTGAGACATTTGTCGCAATGGGCATCATCTACTTCGTTGTAATGATGTACGGTGTCTTCACTGTTCGAGTTCCACATGAGGGATGGAAGCCCAAAGGATTTGAGCCTTCCACTGTGAGATCGAATGCAATGATTACGACCGCGCAGGTTGATGCTGACACAGCGATCCAGACGCCACAATTTTGGCTGATTTTTGCGGTGCTTATGCTGAACGTGACGGCAGGGATCGGTGTGCTTGGCCAGGCCTCGGTCATGATCCAGGAAATGTTTTCCGTTGATGTAGTGGGAGAAAGCAACGCGGTAACGGCAGCAGCAGCTGCTGGCTTCGTTGGGTTGTTGAGTTTGTTCAATATGATTGGTCGCTTTTTTTGGTCATCTACCTCTGATAAGATCGGCAGAAAAAATACCTACACGATTTTCTTTCTGCTGGGGGCTATCCTTTATGTTGCTATTCCAACGCTCGGCAACATGGGAAATACAACGCTCTTCATCGCTACGTTTTGTGTAATCATCAGCATGTATGGCGGTGGTTTTGCAACAGTGCCTGCTTACCTCAAGGACATGTTTGGCGTGATGCAAGTTGGTGCCATCCATGGGAGGCTACTGGTCGCCTGGTCGCTGGCAGCGCTGTTTGGCCCGAGCCTTATCAATTACCTGCGTGCCTATCAAATTGGTACAGTAGGACTTCCCCCCGCACAGGCTTATTCATTTACCATGTACATCATGGCCGGATTGCTGATTATTGGATTTGTATGCAATGCGTTAATCAAGCCCGTTGATCCCAAATACCATCATAAGAGGAGCGATTTAATATAATGCAGCTCCGATTTGCAACAATCCAGGGTTGAATTCCAAACCTTTGACTGATCCTACCGTGGAAGTATTTACAGCATTTTTAAAAAATGAAGAATACAATCCTATGTGTGGTGTTGCTCACTTTGCCATTTGTTCGATGCACACCACAGCCACCCAAAGACTTTTCATTACAGCAACTGCAGTCTGATTTCGATCTTTATCGCAAAGCGCTGGAGGAAGCACACCCTGGGCTATATCGATACCATAGCAAAGCGCAGTTTGACTCTATATTTGATAAAACCCGAAAGGACCTAAGCGAAGTCAATACAGTAATTGACTTTTATGAAAGGCTGGCACCCATCAATGCATTTATCGGCTGTGGTCACACGCGTACGCTGCTGCCGCAAGGTTGGAGCAAAGTCGCCAAGGCGGTAGAGAGCCGCCTCCCGTTCGAGTTTCGAGTGTTTGACGGCAAAGCCATTATATACAAATCTCACATTAATGATAATGATCTCGCACCAGGGACACAGCTGATCTCCATTGAACAACCATTTGAACAAGTCGCGAACAGGATGTTACCAATTTTTAGTGCAGATGGATACGTCACATCCTCCCGATGGAGAGATCTGGAACGTAATTTTTCAATCTTCGTCCAACTATTGGTGAAGGAGGATGGGCCTTATCGTGTTGAGTTGCTGAAGCCGGACGGAAAAAGGATTGAAAAGGAAATTAATCTTATCAACAGTGATGCCATCACGAAATCATCTGCGCTGCCGGATCTTGAATTCGAAATATTGAATGCGCCATCAACTGCCAAACTTACTATTCGTTCCTTTTCGGGAAATATCAGTGACAAAAATGGAAATGGCTTTAGTACTTTTCTCAGGAATTCATTCGAAGAATTCCATGACCTAAAGATTCAAAACCTTATCATTGACGTGCGGGGTAATGGCGGGGGGCGCGATGATTATGGATCATTGCTCTACTCTTATTTAACAAACGAGCCCTACTCCTATTACAGTTATCTGGAAGTCAACAAACCTAAGTTTACTTTTCTTCAGTTCACAAACCAATCAGAAAGCTTCATGAGCAGTCTGAGGAATTCCACTACAGAGAAAGACGGCCGTTATTTTCTAATCGAAGACGAGCACTCATGTCTTTCGATTCAGACACCAAGCAAGCCAACATTCAACGGAAATGTTTACGTGCTTATCGATGGTAGGAGTTTTTCCGCAACTGCAGAGTTTTGCGCGATCACCCGATTTCACGAACGAGCTGTCTTTATAGGCGAAGAAACCAGTGGCGGATATGAGGGAAACAACAGCGGTGGAAGTATTCTATTGACACTTCCTGAGTCCAAACTCCGATTGGCTATTCCCACTTACAAATATGTGTCAGCAGTTGACATTGATAAATATCCTAAGGGACGAGGAATATTACCTCATCACGAGGTCATCCCAACAATCAATGGACTTGCAAACGGAAAAGATGAAGTAATGGATTACGTGTTAACGATCATCAAATGATCACTACTTGATTACCTGTATTCTTTTGTTGATCGGATACAACCATTCTATGCCACGATCAGTAACTATGGCATCATCCTCCAAAGGAATGCGTAACTTCTTGCCACCCCACTCTGGCAATGGCGTGTAGGCAAACAACTCGATTGAAAGGAGATTGGTAGACCTCACTACATATTTGAACCTTACAGGGTTCCATTCCGCTATACTAGGACCAATACCGTGGCCCCAGTTGCCAACCGAGTGACAACCAATAACCACATCGGTTTTGCTATCCGAGTTGGGTTTGTTGAATGCGATTTTGGAAAAGCCCGCGGCTTGCAAAGCATTATAAATATTGCTCATATTCTGCTCGGCCGTGATGCCGGGCTTGATGGTTGCTTTGATGATATCCCGGACTTTTACACCCTGGTCAAAAGCGTTTTGAATGCTTTTTGGAACTTCGGTTTCGCCCTCTTTCAGCACATATGCGATGCGCTTCATGTCCGTGTACATATTCATCAAGCCCACACCCCAGTCGAGCATAAGAATATCACCTCGTTGAATGATACGATCGGTGGACGTTGCCACGATGCCATCAGGGCCTGTAACGTAAACAGAAGGCATTCCGAATGAAGACTCCAGGTTGTTCTTGAAAAGTTGCTCCTTCATCCACCATGCCACATCTTCCAGCGTTGTCACGCCAGGTGTAATTACTTCGTTGGAGAAGGCTCGTTCTGCAATTTGATAAGAGTAGTTGCCCGCCTCGGTAAACACACCAATCTCTGTTGCTACCCTCCTTGAGCGAAAATCAGATGTTAGTTTTTCCGCACTTACAAATCTTGATTCATATTTCTTACCCAAAACCTCGGCAAGGTGCTGATACATGGTATGCGAGAGGCCATCTGCGCCACCTATCATCTTGGACATGTTAAGTCCAATCCTCTTTGGATCACGTTGTGTAACATAGTCCTTCAGTTCAGCCTCACTCCCAAAATAATCGTATGACCCACCACCCTCAAGAAAGCCGCCATCAATACCAAGTGCGGCCCGCTCAATTCTTGGCTTACCGGTGTCTGTAAAAATGTAGTAACCATTTTGTGTGGTGTAACCCGCACCCATATCCGGATAGAGTGGATCGAAGTTTCCCTCCTTGTTGGTAATGATCCACATGTCAATGTTATTTTCTCTCATCACAACAGGCAGCACCAAATCGAATTTGTCATTTCGTATTTCATTCATGATCCGCCATCTGCGGTAGGCTTCCTGCGCGAATGTGGAAGAGGAAATGGTAAAGATGATTACGATGAAGGCAAAGGTCCTACGCATTTTTGAAACAGTTTATTCGCGAATATATATACTACTCGTCTCCTTTTTCTATCGCTCGTGTAATATCACTGACGATGAGGTCGAGCTTTTCGGTTGTTTCTTTAAGGTGATTATTGATGTTTTTGGTTTCATCCTTCAAATCCATTTTTGACAGTATATTCACCAGACCCAGGATACTGGCTACCGGACTTCTCAATTTGTGTGCGTTGATAAAAGCGTACTCTTCTAATGCCTTGTTCTTTTTTTCTAACGAGGCTGTTCGTTCCTGAACCAAGGACTCCAGGTTTTCATTGATTCGTTTGATCTCCTCCGCCTGATGCTGTATCTCCTCATAGCTCGCCCTCAGGGCCAGTCGTGCTTTGATCTCTCTTCGTGTAAGCACGTAACGCGTTCGAATCAGGAGGATCATAAAAATAGCACTCACCATGAGCAACAGACCTCCGCGCAAGAAGAAAGCATCGGCCGATAGTTCCGAATTATTGAAGACGAATAATGTGGTAGCAATGGCCGACAAGACAATGACGAACAGTGAATACTTC
>DAORAG010000145.1:0-7363 GCA_035344095.1 Cyclobacteriaceae bacterium
GGAGCCCATCGAGTGCATCACACCTTTTGGTCGTCCTGTTGTTCCCGAGGTATAGATAATAGTTAAGAGGTCATCCGGCCTGAATGTGGCTACGTTCTTAATAGGCTGCTGCGTTTTCAATAGGTCTTCCCATATCGCACCTTCCTCAACGCCATAGGTTGATATACTGATTTTATGAATAGACTCAGGGATGCCCGGCTTTTGGGAAGTGTAGTTATCCAGTTTTCCAATAAAGATTACCCGAGACTCACTATGCTCCAATACCTCTCTAATGCTTTCTGCGGAAAGGGTGGCATACACCGGTATGGAAACATGGCCCGCCATCATAATAGCGATGTCTGCCAATATCCACTCAGTACAATTTTTAGAAAGAATAGCGATATGACTGTGGGCGGGTAACTTCAGTGATTCGATATGGCCCGCTATCTTTCTGACCTCTTCTCCAGCTTCTTGCCACGTCCGAGTTTTCCAGGTATTGCCAAAAGGCTGACGAAAGGCAACGTCATTTGGAGCAGTCTTTTCCCAATGTAAAAAGTATTCAAGAGGTCCGTTCATAGGAGATTTATTTAAGGTAAGCCGAGGGACTTTTGATCGCCATTCTGCTATGGATAAAAATACAATTTTTATACTAATGTTAACGGCCGTTGATTAAGTTGCCGCCATGTCCAAAAAAGCCAAAAAATTATTTTTACTTGACGCTTACGCTCTGATTTACAGGGCTCATTTTGCTTTCACCAAAAATCCCCGCATCAATTCAAAAGGACGCAACACATCGGTGCCATTTGGATTCACCAATACACTGATGGAAGTATTGCAGAAGCAAAAGCCCACACACATTGCTGTGGCTTTTGATACGGCTGCACCCACTTTTCGCGATGAGATATTCAAAGAATACAAAGCGACCAGACAGGAGACACCTGAGGATATTAGGTATGGTATCCCGATAGTAAAGGAAATCATCAAGGGCTTTAATATTCCAATCCTTGAAATGGATGGTTATGAGGCCGATGATATTATAGGTACGCTTGCATCCCAGGCAGAAAAAAGGGATTTCGAGGTATATATGATGACGCCAGATAAAGACTTTGGACAGCTCGTGCGTGATAATGTCTTCCTCTACAAGCCGGCCTATATGGGCAATGCAGTGGATGTGATGGGCGTAAAAGAAGTTTGCGAAAAGTGGGATATCGATAATGTCTCGCAGGTGATCGATATGCTCGGGTTGCAAGGCGATACGTCAGATAATATTCCCGGGATTCCCGGCATTGGCCCCAAGACAGCAGCTACACTGCTAAAAACTTATGGTACCGTTGAGAATATCGTAAAGAATGCCCATGAACTAAAAGGCAAACAAAAGGAGAGAGTTGAAGAATTTGGTGAACAGGCTATTCTATCGAAGAAGCTGGCAACCATCGTTACGGATGTTCCAATCGAATTGGATGAGGAGAAGTTGAAATATACAAAACCGAATGAGGCAGCGCTGAGGCCGATCTTTGAGGAACTAGAGTTTAGAGCCATTATGAACCGTGCATTTGCCGGGTTGACAGAATCGGAAAACGCAGCACCTGAATCTCCGAAAGGCGGTCAATTGTCCATGTTTGGTGGAGGCGCAGCGGCAAAAGAAAAGGCAGCTAAGCCCGGCAAGTCAAAATATCATATCGTCCAATCTGCTGAAGAAAGATCCACACTGATCGCGAAGCTTCTTGAGCAACCAGAAATTGCTTTGGAGACGTCTACGGACGAACAGCTTCACTTCGACTTCACATTGAAAGGGATCACATTTTCTTTCGGTAACGAGACCCACTATGTAGAGGTAATGGAAGAAAAACAGGCGGCTTCAATCGTCAAGGAATTCGCAAAGGTGCTCGAGGAGGAGCGAATCAATAAATGTGGACATAACATCAAGCTCACCATTCTCGCGTTGAAGAAATATGGTGTGGAGCTCAGAGGTCAGCTTTTTGATACGCTAATGGCACATTATCTGATTGAAGCAGAATCATCCCATGAGATGGATATCCTTGCCAACCAGTACCTCGACTACCAGCTCGTAGGTAGTGAAGATGAGAAAGACAATACGTGCGAACGGGTGGCTCTTGTACTTCCATTGAAAGCAGCGCTTAAAAAAGAACTTGAAACAAAAGGTCATTCGAAATTGATGAGTGACATAGAAATGCCTTTAGTGGAGGTGCTCGCGTCCATGGAGGCAGAGGGAGTAAAAGTGAATCTTGACACGCTTGAATGGATGTCCAAAGGACTACAGAAAGACAGTGAACAGGTGCAACGTGAAATTTTCAAACTGGCCGGAACTGAATTCAATATTGCATCACCAAAGCAAGTTGGAGAAATTCTTTTTGATCGATTAAAACTTGTTGATAAACCAAAGAAAACCCGCACCGGACAATATGCTACCGGTGAGGATGTGTTGCTGAAATTGGCAGGCGATCACGAGATTGTTCAGAAGATGCTGGAGTTTAGAGAATATGAAAAGTTAAGATCCACTTATGTTGATGCTTTGCCAAAGATGATCAGCCAGGCAGATGGAAGAATTCATACAGACTATCGACAAGCGGTAGCGGCAACCGGAAGGTTAAGTTCGATGAACCCAAATCTGCAAAACATTCCTGTAAGAACGGAGAAGGGGAGACAGATCCGGAGTGCGTTTGTGCCGCGAGGAAAGGATTATCTTTTTATGTCGGCTGACTATTCACAAATCGAGTTGAGAATAGCAGCTTCCTTTGCCAAGGATGATATCATGATCGAGGCATTTCGAGAAGGAAGGGACATTCACGCCACCACTGCTGCCCGGGTTTTCAATGTACCGCTCGCCAAAGTGACCCCGGATATGAGACGAAAAGCCAAAGAGGTGAACTTTGGAATTTTATATGGAAGCACTGCGTTTGGTTTGGCTCAGAACCTTAATGTTTCACGTACGGAAGCTTCTGAAATCATCGAAGCTTATTTTAAGGAATTCTCTTCGATTAAGAGATACATGGATGATTCGATTAACCTGGCGCGTGAAAAGGAGTATGTCGAAACCATACTTGGTAGGCGCAGGTACTTGAGGGACATTAACTCAAGAAACATTTCTACACGCGGTTTTGCAGAACGCAACGCGATCAATGCTCCGATTCAAGGGAGTGCGGCTGATATCATCAAGATCGCGATGGTGCACATTCAAAACTGGCTAAAAAGGGAAAAACTTAAAACCAGGATGATCCTTCAGGTCCACGATGAATTGATTTTTGATTTACATCGTGATGAGGAAAAGGTAGTGAAGCCAAAAGTAGTAGAGTTGATGAAGACGGCCGTAATACTTGACGTGCCAATGGAAGTTGAAGTAGGTGTGGGGGAGAACTGGCTGGAGGCACACTAGATTAATTCAAATTAAAACAATCCGAACTGGGGTCAACCGATTTGTAAGCCATTGATTTGGTTTTAAAAGACCTTAGTGCTTAATTCGATATGTTTTTGAATGCATAATGGCCGGGAAGACCAATATTCGATTTAGCTTTAGAATTTTTGTAGGTGGAGAGCGCTATATGGGCCCTGGACGTGTGCAGCTAATGGAGGGGATTATTAAGCACGGGTCAATTGCCAAGGCTGCTCAAGACATGAACATGTCTTACCGAAAGGCCTGGCAGATGGTGAAAGACATGAATGCTATGGCCAAGAAGCCTTTGGTAGAAAAGCAGCTTGGTGGGAAATCAGGAGGTGGAGCATTTGTTACCGATGCCGGCAAAGAAATCATGCGGCAGTATTATTCTATCCAAAAACAGGCAGCTTCTTTTTTCGAGAAAGCAAGCGATAAACTAAAAGTCTAAAATTTTTTTTGAACATCATTATGTTTTTAAAAACATATCGAATAATAATTGCGATTGTATTGATGCCGCTAATTACCCAAGCGCAGAAGACAGTCCGACATTCTGATCAGCAATGGGTGCAGTATTACAACCAGTTGAAACTTAGTGACCGATGGACATTGATGACTGACGGTGGTTTTCGGTGGGCTGATGGATTTTCAACTAAGGCGCTTTTTATTGCGAGAGTTGGAATGGCTTATAGCATCAACACACATCTCCGTGTCGCAGCAGGGGTGGCGTCAACGGGTGCCTATTCATCATCACTAAGCAAGTTAGAGTACAGGCCCTATCAGGAATTATTCGCTTCGTACAAGTACAATAAAGTTATTCTTCAGCACAGGTTTAGGGTGGAGGAACGGTATTTTAAAAATGTTGTGGATGGTGATCTCCAGTCGGGTCATAATTTTAATTTTCGCCTCCGCTATCAAATATCTGCTAATATTCCATTGGTTAAACTCTCGTCTGACAATCCGGATAAGGTACTTTCACTTGGTATTGCAGATGAAATTTTTGTAAACGCTGGCCGTGAGATCGTAAACAATATTCTCGACAAGAACCGAATTATAATTGGTCCGGCAGTGCAGTTTAACAAGCAGTTGACAATCGCGTTGTCGTATACTCATCAGTATTCTCAGCTGGCCACCGCGGGGTCATATGCTCATGATGACATTATGTGGTTGGCGATTCGTCACAATCTGGATTTGTCCAAACATAGATCTGAATGAAAAATCTCGCATGGATTTTATTTTTGTTGGCAACCGCTTGCAACACGCCAACCAAACGACTAACTATTGCCACAGCTGCCAATGTGCAGTTTGCCATGGAGGAATTAGTCGGGCAGTTTGAAGAAGATACATCTATACCTTGCGAGATAATTTTAGGGTCGTCAGGACAACTGACTGCACAGATTATGGAAGGCGCGCCTTATGACGTGTTTGTTTCAGCCAACATGAAGTATCCGGAAGCTTTATACGAAAAGAATCTAACAGTCAAAGCACCGGTAATTTATGCTTATGGCGTGTTGGTTCTTTGGACGTTGCAAGATAGACCTGATCTGTCATTGGAGATGCTGAAAGACAGCAGCATCTTACACATCGCGGTGGCCAACCCAAAAACTGCTCCTTACGGAGAGGCTGCAATTCAAGCAGTAAGCCAACTGCAATTATTGAATGATGTTGGTAATAAATTGGTTTATGGTGAAAGTATTTCGCAGACAAATCAGTTTGTCGTTTCAGGTTCTGCGGAAATTGGCTTTACTGCAAAGTCGGTTGTTGTATCTGAAGAAATGAAAGGCAAGGGTACTTGGGTTGAGGTGCCAGATTCACTTTACCATCCAATTGCCCAAGGAGTGGTGGTGATCAATCGAGAAGACAATGAGAAGGCGCAACAATTTGCAAACTTTCTTTTGTCAGAAATGGCTCGCAAAATTCTACAAGCCTATGGGTACAACGTGAATCTGAGCAATGAATAAGTTGATTGGGACTATTGTTGAGTTGCGGACCGAAGGGCAGATGTCCCTGGTATCTATTAAGGTTGGAAGTCACTTAATCAGCTCCATTGTGCTTGAGACACCCGCTAGCGCTTCATACCTCGCCAATCGTGGCCAAGTCAACGTTTTGTTCAAGGAGACAGAAGTGATCCTTGCCAAAGGCCCAGTTGAAGGTATCAGCGTTCAGAATAAGCTGCCAGGTAAAATTGTCGAAATCGAGTCAGCAGTTCTTTTGTCAAGAGTTACAATAGATATTGGCACTGATAAAATAGTTTCCATCATTACGACAAAAGGCGCCAGTCAACTTAACTTGAAAGTAAACGATGAAATTGTGGCAATGATCAAGACGAACGAAATAACGCTGTCAGCCTGATGGAGTGGAGTCCGATCATATTAACTTTTCAACTTGCAGCGGTCACCACGCTGATTTTATTTTTCCTTGCAACTCCGATAGCTTATTGGCTCTCAGTCACAACTTCTCGCATCAAACCGGTCGTGGAAACACTGGTTGCGTTGCCCATTGTGCTGCCGCCCACTGTGCTCGGATTTTATTTGCTCATTGCTTTCAGTCCGAACAGTGCTGCTGGCCAGTTTTTGAACAACACTTTTGGGATTCAGCTTGCTTTCTCCTTTGGTGGATTAGTAGTGGCATCACTTATTTACAGTCTTCCGTTCATGGTGCAGCCGATCCAATCGGGCTTCAGCAATCTTTCCGGCTCGCTGATTGAAGCATCATTAACGCTGGGCAAGTCTAAATTTGCCACACTTACGAAAGTGCTCCTGCCAAATATCAAACCTTCAATCCTGACCGGTCTGGTGCTCACCTTTGCTCACACAATCGGTGAGTTCGGTGTGGTGCTCATGATAGGAGGTAACATTCCTGATAGAACCCGTGTAGCATCGATTGCCATTTACAATGAAGTGGAGTCGCTGAATTACAGCGCAGCCAACAGCTACGCGGTTTTTTTACTCGTAGTGACTTTCTCGGTTTTGTTGTTGGTTTATTCGGTTAACGGAGGGTTTCTCAAAAAATGGATGTCATGAGACTTCGACTGGCAAAGGATCTTCGTGGTGTAAGCGGAATTCTCAAGATCAATATCGACTTAGAAATTGAGGCTGGGAAGTTAGTAACCCTCTATGGTGAGTCCGGTGTTGGTAAGACTTCAATCTTGCGAATGATTTCAGGATTACTTCAACCAGATGAGGGTTTGATTCAGGTTGGTGATGCAACGTGGTTTGACTCGTCTAAGAAAATAAATTCCAAGCCTCAGAAGAGAGACGTTGGACTCGTTTTTCAGGACTATGCGTTGTTTCCAAACATGACCATTAGAGAGAACCTGGAATTTGCGACCGATAAGGATGATCCCGTGATTGACGAACTGCTGTCGTTGATGGAACTAGAAGATTTACAAGATCGAAAATCGGATACGTTATCAGGTGGACAAAAACAGCGTGTTGCTCTGGCGCGTGCGCTCGTTAGAAAACCAAAATTGCTCCTGCTGGACGAGCCATTGTCAGCATTGGATCGCAAGATGAGAGCAAAGCTGCAGGAATACATACTAAGTGTGCATCGGAAATTCGCGTTGACAACTATTCTGGTAAGCCACGAGACTACCGAAATTTTCAAATTGTCGGACGAAGTACTGGTGCTCAAAGAAGGCTTGATCACATTTCGGGATACTCCAGCGAAACTTTTTTCTGGGAATTCGCTAAGTGGAAAATTCAAATTTACCGGTGAGGTGGTTAATATTGAAAGGGAGGGTGTGGTTTATATAGTGAGTGTGTTAATTGGCAATGATCTCGTTAAGGTGATTGCAGATCAGACAGAAGTAGAGAATCTTAAAGCAGGTGATCAGGTGCTGGTTGCCTCAAAGGCCTTCAACCCGATTATTCAGAAGATCTGAATATCAAATTACCTATTTTTCTTTTTCGTCTTCACCACCTTCGGACCGTACCACAGCCATGCACCGCTTAGTGAAAGAATAAGCAAACTCCACCCGATCACATTCGTGTA
>DAORAG010000146.1:0-7289 GCA_035344095.1 Cyclobacteriaceae bacterium
AGGCTTATCGGTGTTGTTGGTTATTTTTTCAGTGTCTTCCGATAAAGAAATCGATCCCACTCCTTTTCAATTCAGTAGCAAAAAAGTAGTTGATGTAGGTGTGCCCAATACTGTGATCTTCGACTATGACGCAACTGCTGCCACGGAGGATGATTCTGTTTTCATTCAGCAATCCTGGGACAAGCGACTGAGCACCGTGGTTGATCGCAATGAACATCAGCATACTTCCATTTACTATTACCCCGGTTTCTTTGCCGCCAAGCTCAGAGTCAACGAAACCGTTGTGAAAGAGCATATGTTAATTATTAATACGGAAGGCTGGTTGCCTTTAATCGAACAGAAACCTGTTCCGGTTTATTTTAGGGAGCAGGACGCTCAACACAACGGTACTTTCGGACTCACAATTGATCAAATAGCGGCAAGCAATGTGGAGCTTCAACCACAACCTCCACGCGTGGCCTATTTCAAGGTTGGTGACTTTGGAGAGGTGACTACGCACGACCTAATCCTCGAAACGCAATTCAAAAACGATTACACAGAGGGTGCGAATGCTTGTCAATTTTCTGAAATCAATATCCTTTTTGAAGGAGGAGCATTGGTTGTTCCCTTTTCTGCAAAAGGTTGTGTGAGCGAACTGAACTTTATGGACAAAGAGGGAAAGAAGTCTGATCTTACGATGCTTGGATGCGATTTTAGCGACTGGGTGAATATTAAGATTGAGTTCCTTCCTGACAAGTTCTTTGTTTTTGCCAACGGTGACTCCATGTCGTTTGAATTGAAGTCAAAGGAAGTCAGGATGGTTGGCGTGGCCTACAAATTTCAGGGTACAGGAAGTATAAATCGCCTGGCCATCAGCAACCACGAAGGAAAAACCACCTTTGTCGACACCTTTGAATAACAAAAAGCGAAGCCTTGTTCTCATCATCATTGTAGCTGCGCAATTCTGCGGCACCTCTCTGTGGTTTGCCGGCAATGCAGTTCTACCTTATATACAAAAGCAATTCAGTCTACAACAAACAGCACTTGGCGATCTCACCTCCGCAGTTCAGTTGGGTTTCATCACAGGCACACTTCTTTTCGCGATTCTGGCTATCTCCGATCGCTTTTCTCCCTCAAAAGTTTTCTTTGTCTGTTCATCGGCTGGAGCGATTTTTAATCTGGCAATGCTCTTCACTGAAGGTTTCAACTCAATACTGGCTTTGAGAGCACTCACGGGATTTTGTCTCGCGGGTATTTATCCCGTAGGGATGAAAATATCATCGGACTACTTTGAAAAAGGGCTGGGACGAGCGTTAGGTTATCTGGTAGGCGCATTGGTGATTGGCACGTCAATTCCACATTTGATCAACTACCTGGCGGATTCACTGAACTGGCAAGCCGTTATCATATCGACTTCAACCCTGGCTGTAATTGGTGGTATCTCGGTGTACTTGTTTGTTCCTGATGGACCTTTTCGAAAAACTGGCACAGCTATTAATCTCGGTGCATTTTTCAAAGTGTTTCAAAACAAACCATTCCGTCAAGCAGCGTTCGGATACTTTGGCCATATGTGGGAACTGTATACGCTTTGGGCATTTCTACCTGTTGTCATTCAGTTTTATAACTCAACCAATCACGCTGAAATCCAAACCAGCCTTTGGTCTTTCATTTGTATTGCCTCCGGAGGCATCGCTTGTGTGATAGGAGGTTTCATTTCTGAAAAAATTGGCAGTGCGAAAACTGCATTCATCGCTTTACTTGTTTCTGGTCTCTGTTGCCTCGTGTCTTTTTATGCGTTCGAGTTTGCTCCAGCTTTGTTCGTCTCTTTTATGCTGATCTGGGGTATGACAGTCGTGGCCGATTCACCACAATTCTCAACACTAGTCGCTCAAAAAGCTCCTGCGGAAATTACCGGCACAGCGCTTACCATTGTGAACTCGATTGGCTTTGCGATCACCATAGTGAGCCTACAGGTAATGAATTATCTAATAACTGAACTTGATTTCAAATGGGTTTTCGTTCCATTTGCGATCGGTCCGATAGTGGGATTGGTCTCGTTCTACAGGCTCGCATTTACTCGGTGAAGTGCGCGGGGTAAGGTACCTGTGATTCCATCAAAAGATTTACTCCATCTCTTGTCAGTAAAGTGAGCACAACAATGATGGTTCCTACAATCAGCGCCACTCCAATATTGTCATTTTTTACCTCGGCAAATTCATCAATGGGAGTAATGCTTGTATAAATTGTAATACCAACAAGACTTACTAAAATTCCCGCTGTGTAGGATGAAGCAATGTAAATAGCTCCATAACCTAAAAAGGAAATGATCAGATTGAACGTAGACTCTTCTGTTGCTGCCATCAATCTGAACAACGATAACAACGGTTGAATAACTCCGCTAACCATGTACCCTACGGAGAACAACACGCTCGCGATGAATATACTATAAGCAGTATTGTTGTGGTGAATGTCATACCGCTTGCGTCCGACCAACTTCAAAATCTGGTAGGTGATAATCATGATGACAATGCCGATGCTTAATCCTGAAAGGATTTCAACGAGTGCCAGCAGTGAAAGCTTGATATTCATGGTCTAATGATATTTTCCAGTAAGCAACATTATTTGTTCCCGGTGGCAACATACCTGGAAGCCAACCTACGTTGGTAGTCTCCCAAAAGTAGAACTTTTTCCCTTTGTGAATTACATAGTCACCGGATGCAGGCAGATCAATTGCAATCATCGCATGCCTGTATTCATTGCTGATCATTATCAATGGATCAAAGCCAAAATGTTTCAACACAGCATAGAGCAATACGGATCGAGTATCACAGTCTCCTGACAGGGTGTATAAAAATTCAACCGGAGTTAAAATTCCAAATTTCTCATTTCCCCGACAGGGATGATCATCTCGCTCGCATGGGCCAGGCACTACATAGTTATATGGAATGTCCTGAACAAAAGACACAATTAGTTTTGCCAGTTCATTTCGGGTCAATGCATTTTGTGTAGCTAACTGTTGTAATGAATCTTGCAAAAACGAAAGGATGCCGGCATCATGTGTGGCCAGATCGTAATACACATTACGCCAGTAGTTCTCATAGGTATCCCCTCGCGATCGCAATGCATTTCGAAATTGACTTGATGCTACAATTTCATCGTCTGACAACGCATACGAAAGACAGTACACGGAATCAAACGAATATTTATTCCACGATCTGAAATGGGTTAGGCGAATATTGGTCTGCAATGTGTCTGCCACTGAATACTCATCACAAAGTTCCTCGTATTCATAGTCATAATAGTCGTCTTCGGACGAAATCGATCCAATTAGCCCAATGATGAAACTCAAAGCGGAATAAATAACAAATAGGATCGCCAACAGGCGGAGAAGACGTTTCATGGTAATGATAGAGCCCCGGAATCCGGGGCTCTACAAAATTACATTTCTTTTTGTGTCGATTTCTTGATAACGACCTGTGGCAAGTCTTTGAGTTTGTCGTTGATCTTTGAAATATCATCCGACATAATGCGCTCCAAAGTTAGCGCAGCATCACGAGTCTCCTGACCCAACTCGACAGCGCGGTTGCCTTGTTGCGTGGATGGTCTTGCCGTAGCGCCATCAACCGCGCGCATGAGCGATGAAATTTCTTCACGCAGCCTTGGTCTTTGGCGATAGCCCATGTTGGGCGGAGGCCTACGTAAAGTCTCGTCAAGATATTCCCTCAGCTTTTGAATTGCCTTGTCTATGTCACCATTTACAGATTGATCTGTTCCCATCTCTGCTCCTCCCTTCACTCTTTCTTTCAACTCCTTCAGCTGCTTCAATGCCGACTCAGAATTGTTAATCAATTCATGCGTTTGCGAAAGCAGATCATTCATTCTGCTCATGGCTTCTGCTTTGAGCTTATAATCCTGTTCGCTAAGGTTTGATCTTGGATCCGCCCTCACCGCGATAGGCGTCTCAAGACTTTGACCATCTATGGTTAATTTGGCAACATAAGCACCCGGAGCCACAAGGGGATTAAATACACCTGAGCCCCAACCACCACGCGGAGGGTTGTTCAATCGCGTTGCTTCCTTAGACCGCAAATCCCAAATCATGCGATTTATGCCCGCCCTTATCGTTGTATCTTTTAAGGTACGAACTACAGCGCCCGCATTATTTATTATAGTTAGCTCTACTTCCTTCGGATCCTTTTGCACATAGAAATTAATATAAGCTCCATAGGTCGGGTTCTTTGCGCGATAAGTTCGATCACCCAGGTTCTCAATTTGTTCAGCATAATGCCACAGTGTTGCTGTTCTCACTGGGAACAGGTGCATAGGCTTCGCAGTGGCCTCGGACATTTCTTCCAGTGGCCTGATATCATCCATTATCCATGCACCCCTACCGTGAGTACCGATGACCAAATCGCGTTCACGCGCTTGCACGCGTAAGTCGCGCACTGACACTGGAGGCAAATTGTTGTTGAGCTTCGTCCAAGATTTTCCTTTGTCCCATGAAACAAAAATGCCATGCTCCATTCCTGCAAAGAGAAGGTTGGCATTGTGCGGATCTTGTCTTACGACTTTCACGTAATCATCCTGAGGTAATCCGGTGCTGATGGTAGTCCATGTCTTGCCGTAGTCCGTGGTCATAAAGGCATAGGGCCGAAAGTCATCCATTCTGTGTTGGTCCACTGCAACAAACGCGGTACCCGCATCATGCTCCGAAGCATGAATCTTTCCAACCCATGCAAAAGCGGGTAGTCCTTTGATATTTCCTTTCACGTTGGTCCACGTTTTTCCTGCATCTCGGGTCACCTGCACATTCCCGTCATCAGTCCCAGCCCAAATCACATCTTTGGCTTTGGGTGATTCGGCAATGGTGAGCACTGTGCAATGAAATTCTGCGGCCGTGTTGTCCTGATAGATTTCACCACCTGAACTCTTTTGTTTCGACTTGTCATTCGTTGTTAAATCAGGGCTTATCTCCTCCCAGTTGTAGCCTTTATCTCGGCTTCTAAAAATGACATTGCCTCCTGTGTAAACCGTGTTGGGGTCATTTGGCGAAACATGAATAGGAGAATCCCAATTGAATCGGTATTTGTGTGTGTCAATGGCGTCTCCAGCGGATCCGGTTATTTTCGGATACGGGTGAATGTTCCGTACGTTGCCCAGCCTGGTATCAACATGAAAAATAACTCCCCCCTGAAGGTTAGAGTAAACTTCATGCTCCTGTCCGGGGATCGGAACAGCATAGTATCCATCCCCACCAGCCAACTGTGTCCAATGACGTTTCATTATTCCGGCTTCTATCAGCGAATTGCTGGGGCCGACCCAAGTTCCATTGTCTTGCAACCCACCATATAGGTTGTAAGGATCCTTGTTGTCGACAAACATTTGGTAAAACTGCGACAACTCAACATTATTAATGATATCCCATGTTTCTCCAGCATCGTACGAAACCTGATAGCCACCGTCACTTCCACTTAAAACATGTTTGCCATTTGCAGGATCAATCCACAGTGCCTGATGATCTCCATGCACCTCTCCGGCAATAAATTTAAATGTTCTTCCCCCGTCAGTTGACTTGCTTAGCCTGCCTGAGAGCGTATATAAATGATCAGGATTACTTGGGTCAACGCGTACATCGCTATAGTAGAATGGTCGAAAGTTGAGATTGGGATCTGCGTTGATCATCTTCCAGTTGCTCCCTCTGTCTTCTGATCTAAACAGGGTGCCGCTTAGGTCCTTAAATTCGGTAATCAAATACACAATGTTGGGTTGGCTTTGCGCGACAGACAGACCCATTCTTGCCATCGGTTTGTTTGGCAATCCTTTCATAATTTTTTCCCAGGTCTTTCCACCATCCAATGAACGGTACACGCCTGAGTTTCCTCCACCATCGTCAAATCGCCACGGTTTTCTTCTGAATGTCCACATGCCCGCATAAAGTACTTTTGGGTTTGACCATTCCATTGCCACATCAGAGCATCCTGTGTTTTCATCGATGTACAATACCTTCTCCCAATTTTTGCCGGCATCTCGTGTGAGAAATACGCCACGCTCAGCGTTCGGCCCCCACTCACGTCCAAGCGCGCAGACACAGGCTACGTCCGGATCGTTTGGGTCGACTACAATTCTTTTTATGCGCTCAGTTTTTTCCAGGCCAAGATGATTCCATGTTTTACCGCCATCAACAGAACGATAAACTCCGTGACCATAGCCCACGCTGTTTCGCGGATCACCCTCTCCGGAACCAAGCCAAACCACTTCAGTATTTGAAGGGGCGAGCGCAAGCGCTCCTACAGAATATGATTTTTGATCAGTGAATTGTGCTTCAAATGTCACTCCTCCGTTTGTGGTCTTAAAAACACCACCATCCGCTCCAGCAAAATAAAAAGTACTGGCATCCCCGGGTACGCCAACGATATCCGTTACGCGGCCGCCCATATTAGCAGGCCCTACGGCTCTCCATTGCATTTTCTTAATCGCCTGTGAGGAAGACGGGGCTTGCGCTTGTATCACCATCGGTGACAACACAAGCAGCAGTAAAAGAATGTATAATTTCTTAATCATTAGTTTGGTATTTGTCGATTGATGTTAGTCAATCTGACACCATCCTCAAACCTATGCTCCCTGAGCTCCGGAAATAATTATCCGAAAGGTCGACAGAGCAAGAATTTGATATAACGTATATTTGATTTCAAACCCCATCGAGCATGTCGCTGGCCAGAAGATTCTCAGAAAAAGACCTAGACCGTATCAAAGCAGCGGTGAAGGAAGCTGAAAGCAAGATTTCCGGTGAAATTGTGCCTGTCTTTGTAGAGAAAAGCGGGCATTACACCATCGCCAACTACCGTGGCGCCATGGTGTTGGCAGCATTTACGTTCGCTTTGATTGTATTTCTCGATCGATATGTGCCCGCGTTGGCCGTATATGATCCGCTGCTCATTTTTGTGCTGGTCGTTCTGGGTGGTGTTCTGGGTGCGGTTTTAACACATTATGTCGCTCCAATAAAATTTTGGTTGTTGAGTCAATTTCACCTTGATCAATCCACACGGAAGCGTGCTGAGAATGCTTTCCTTGAAGAAGAAGTTTTCAACACCAGGCACCGAACGGGTATCATGATCTTTGTATCCTTTTTCGAGCATGAAGTAATTGTGATGGCTGACAGAGGCATCAGTAAAGTAGTTGCTCAAAAAGAATGGGATAAGATGGTGGTAAATATCATTGACAACATTAGAAGAGGAAAAGTAACTGAGGGAATGATCGCTGCTGTCCAGAGATGCTCCGAAGTCCTGCTTGAAAATGGATTTGTAAGAACA
>DAORAG010000147.1:0-7272 GCA_035344095.1 Cyclobacteriaceae bacterium
TCAGCAGCCTCCTCAAACGTTCCGGGTTGCACACCAGGTGATTTTGCCTTCCATTCCTCAAACTTTTTCGGGTCACGGCTACCGATTTTGACCTGATGCCCATGCCTTAAAAATCCGGTAGCCAGAACCTTTGCTACCTGGCCCGATCCAAGAATGCCTATTTTCAAAGTTTCCATTTTGAGCTTTGTAGTTTTTTGGTGAGATGGTTAATAAACAAAGACAGGCATGATTATGTTCACATAAAAGATGGTTTTGGGTTGATCGTCAATTTCATGGCTTCAGCGTTGCGTCACTTAATTTTCGAAGATTGCAACTATGTTGACCTCTTTCTAACTTAGCCTTACCTATGGTCACAGGATTGCAGAAACTTAGGTTCTTTTATGCTTTTGAGGTACCCGCCCTTGTAGTTGCCGGTTTTTACCTAGGAGGCTGGTGGAATTTTTTAGCTATTGGGTTTGCCTTTGTTCTCCTTCCGTTCATCGATCAGTTTGTCGGCATCAACACCACCAATGTAGGCAAGGAAGAGGCCAGAACCATCGGCAACGAATTCTACTATCGTTTCATCACCTATATATGGGTGTATGTGCAAATGGCGGCCATTGTCTGGGGCGTCTATGTTGTGGCCAACGGTTACATCCAGACCTGGTACGAGTGGACTGGATTTCTCATTAGCTTTTCATTGATTACTGGAGGCATCGGGATCACGGTGGCACACGAACTAGGCCACAAAAAATCTTCATTGGAAAGATTCTATAGCCAACTGCTCTTGATGACTGTTTGCTATATGCACTTTTATATTGAACATAACCGTGGACATCATGTGCAAGTGGCTACGCCAGAAGATCCGGCTACTGCCAGAAAGGATGAGAACTTCTTTGCTTTCTGGTTGCGCTCGGTGTTTGTAGGCTACGCTCATTCCTGGAAACTGGAAAACGAAAGCTTCAGAAGAAAGGGGCAATCACCCTTCAACCTGAAAAATCAGATGATATGGTTTGCCATTTTGCCGGTGTTGTTCTGTATGATATTGACCTTTGTTTTTAGTCCGCAAGGAACAATCAACTGGAATATTCCGATTTTCTTCTTTGCGCAAAGCATCCTTGCCTTCACTTTACTTGAGCTGGTCAATTACGTGGAACACTATGGCATTGTAAGAAAACAGACTGCTGATGGCCGCTATGAAAGAGTGAACCCGCTTCACTCATGGAACTCAAGCCATATGATCAGCAACTTCTTTTTGTTTCAGCTGCAGCGTCATTCCGATCACCACGCGAATGCCATCAAGCGCTATCAGATATTAAATCATTACGATCAAAGTCCGCAGCTACCGTTTGGTTATCCAACTATGATCATTATTGCACTGATACCTCCACTATGGTTCAAGATGATGAACCCAAGACTCAAGGAATGGGAAGGAAAAGTGTACAATCAGCCTTTGGCCGCTTAGTCTACTTCTGCCGATAAGCAGGGACAGCTCTTTCTGAAAAAGCGCCAGCTTTCCTCAACTCGGTTTTCCGCGCTTTGCGCACATCTACCGCCACAACCTTGTATTCAGGGCACATTGCTTCTGAATCAGAAACACCCGAGGTCAATATATTCACCAACACTTCAGGAAAGTGGAAGGTTGTACTCAGAACACCTGGCTTCACTTCGTCAGTAACACGCGCTTTCAAGTCCACCTTGCCGCGCGCTGAACTCACACACACCATATCTCCGTTCTTGATACCCTTTTCCTCAGCATCTTTGGTGTTGATCAACAAGACATCTTCCGTAAGAATGTCAACGTTTGGAGTTCTGCGTGTCATCGCGCCACAATTGTAGTGCTCGAGTTCGCGATTAGTAGTAAGTATAAACGGATATGATTCACCGTTTTCAAGTATCTCCGAGGATTCCTTGAAGTCATGGTACTGAATCTGCCCTTTCCCAATCTTGAATGTTTCGGTGTGCATGATCTCTGTTCCCTTTCCGTCCTCAGCTACCGGCCATTGCTTACCATTGTCCCCTAACTCATCCCACTTCACACCCTTGAAAAAAGGAACAATTTTAGAAATTTCCTCTAAGGCAGTCCTCGGATGATAGTCAGGTTGCTTGTAGCCCATGCGGTTCATGATATCGACAATGATCTGCCCATCTACACGAGCACCTGCAATTGGATCAACCACCTGGTTCACCCGTTGTATCCTTCTCTCTCCATTCGTAAATGTTCCACTTTTCTCAAGGAAGGATGCCGCAGGCAGCACTACAGTGGCCATCTTTGCAGTCTCCGTCATAAAGAGTTCGCTCACAATAAATATATCCAAATTGGAAAGCGCCTTCTTTACATGATTGGTATTAGGATCAGTTTGAACCACATCCTCACCAATGATCCAAAGTCCTTTTAGTTTTCCCTCGATCGCAGCATCAAACATCTGCGGAATCTTGAAGCCAATGTGAGACGGTAATGTCACACCATAAAAATCTTGATAGATATGATGATACTTTGGATCATCCACCGCGAAGTAGCCAGCGCCTTGATGAGGTTGCGCGCCCATGTCGGCCATACCTTGCACGTTGTTTTGACCTCGGAGAGGATTCACGCCAACACCACGCCTGCCAATGTTGCCTGTTATCATCGCAAGGTCCGCAATTAATGTTACGGTGAAGGTACCCTGGAAATGTTCTGTAACACCAAGTCCGTGGAACGACATGGCATTCTTTGATTTTGCGTAGGCGATGGCAGCCTCTCGCACCAATTCCTTATCCACACCAGTGATCGTCTCTAACTCATGCATGTTGAGTTTGAGAATGCTTTCTTTGAATACCTCAAATCCTTCTGTCCTGTCTTGAATGAATTGATCGTTGGTGAGTCCTTCCTTCACGATGTAATGCATCATCATGTTCAGCAAAGCCACGTTAGTACCCGGCCTTAATTGAAGATGGTAAGTAGCATATTTAGTCAGCTCTATTTTTCTTGGGTCGATCACGATCGTGGTGATGCCCTTCATGGCTTTCTGTTTGATCTTGGCACCAGTTACAGGATGTGCATCGGTAGGATTGGCGCCAATCACCAAAATACAATCGGTATAGTCCAGGTCTTTGATGGAGTTTGTAGCTGCCCCCGTTCCAAATGTTCGCTGCATCCCCAAAGCCGTTGGTGAATGACAGACACGCGCACAGCCATCAATATTGTTAGTGCCTATCACAGCACGAATGAACTTCTGCATGAGATAGTTCTCCTCATTGGTAGCGCGTGCACACGAGATTCCAGCAATGGCATCCGGACCGTGATTGGATTTGATCTCTGTAAACTTGTCGACAATGAAGTCATACGCTTCATCCCATGAGACTTCTTCAAACTCTCCGTTTCGTTTGATCAGCGGAGATCTCAGTCTGTCGGGGTGATCATAAAATTTGAAAGCGTATCGTCCCTTCAAACAAGTATGGCCCTGATTCACTTCAGCATCGTAGGGAGCCAATATGGATTTGATCTCTCCGTTGACTGTAGATACATCCAGATTACATCCTACGCCACAATAGGTACATACAGTACGCGTAACTTTATCGGGCACTGTTTGTTTCGAACTGAAGATGTCCGAGATGGCAGAAGTTGGGCATGCCTGCGCGCAGGCGCCACAACTCACACAATCTGATTCTTTGAACCCCTCATTCATACCCATCACAATCTTACTATCGAAGCCTCGCCCCTCCATGGTAAGCACCATCTCACCTTGCACTTCATCACAAGCTCTTACGCAGCGATAACAATTGATGCAGGTAGAGAGATCGGCACGCATGTAGGCATGGCTTGTATCCGGTTTGCGGTCAAAATGATTTTTACCTAAAGGATAACGAATGTCATCCGGGGTGATCCGCACCTGATTAGCCACATTCTGTAACTCATTCCTCCCTGACTTGTTTTCATACAATCGATCCAGAGGATAGTCAGTAAGCACCAACTCCACAATATTTTTTCTCAATCGAGTGATCCTTTCGTTGTCCGTATAGATGTAAGAATTGGACATTACAGGGGTATGGCAAGACGCCATGGTTTTGGCACGTCCGCCTTTTTCCAAGGCAACATCCACACTACACACGCGGCATGATCCGAATGGCTTGAGGTTGGGGGCATCGCATAACGTAGGGATGTTCACGGATTGCTCCGCCCTTCTGACAAAACTTAAAATCGTTTCACCCTTTTGAAACTCAAAAGGTTTGTCGTTGATGTAAGCAATGTTCTTCTGTTCGCTCATAACCTACCTATTTTGGTGTCAAGCAAAATATGCTTTCAATTCCTTATCAAAATATTGAAGCGCATTCTTGATGCCGAGTGGAAGTCCGCCACCCAGCGCACAAAGTGACCCGATCTCCAACGTCTCCAACAGGTCATCCATCAACTTGCGATCAATTTTGAAATCTTCCTTTTGTGCTTTTTGGATCAATTCTTTCCCACGAGTCGATCCTATACTACACGGAAAACACTTTCCGCACGATTCTGCTGCAGTAAATTCAAAAAGGTGTTCGAGGTATTTGATCATCGGGAAGTCTTCCGGGATACTCACCACACCAGCGTGGCCTAACAAAAACCCGTTACCAGCAAACGATTCAAAATCCAAAGTCAGGGAATCAATTTTGTCCACTGGCACTATTCCTCCCAAAGGTCCACCCACATGAATAGCCTTCACTTTCTTCTTAAAACCTTTTCCAAAATCATTGACTACAACTGGCAATGGAGTCCCCATCTCAATTTCATACATGCCAGGATTGTTGAAGAGGCTGTCGAGACAAACGAGTTTTGATCCTGTTGACTTTCCTGTTCCCAGCGAAGCGTACTTGTCACCACCGTTTTTCAGAATGTAATATACGCTTGCACTCGTTTCTACATTGTTGACTACTGTCGGCAGATTGAACAATCCCTCTTGTGTGGGATAAGGAGGTCGTACCCTAACCTCTGGCCTTTGTCCTTCGATAGAAGAGAGTAATGCCGTTTCTTCTCCGCAGATATATGCCCCCGCTCCCTCAATGATTTTAAAACGAAAATCAAATCCGGTGTTCTGAATATTTTCGCCAAGAAATCCACGACTCTCCCATTTATGGATTTCGTTTCTTACTTCTTCAATGGACTCTGGATACTCTCCTCTGATATAAATCACACCGCGGTTGGCGCCAATAATATAGCCAGCCATCATCATTCCAAACAACAGCAAGTGTGGCTGCTTCTCAAGCAAGTATCTATCGGAGTACGCACCTGGATCACCTTCATCCGCGTTGCATACAACAAACTTTTGATCGCCAGGCACATTCTTGCAAGACTCCAGCTTCAACCCCATCGGGAATCCCGCTCCTCCTCTACCTCTGATATTTGATTTTTTTATTTCACTTAGAAGTTGATCCTTCTCTCTACCAAGACACTCCTTGATAAAACCAAAAAAAGAATTTTCGTCAGGGTACGGATTCGTGAGAATTGGATCCTTGAGATTTGACTTAACGTGGTACTGATCTGTGTTGACACCTTTGTCTTTCAACACACTTTCTAATGCGAGTGCGCTTTCGCCAGAATAATTTTTACCATTGTAATGATAGGCACTGTTTTCATGACAACGACCCAGACAGCACATGTGGCCGATTTCACTATCTTGAAAATGCTGTAGAAGTTTTTCTTTTACAACATCCTGCGTGCCCGCCACCATGCACGCGCTACCGTTGCACACATATACTTTTTTATTCTGATTCTCGGATTTCAGAAAGTCATAAAAGCTTACCGTGCCATGAACAACCGCATTACCTATTAAGAACTCGCGCGCCATAGATCTCATTTCATCCGGGCCAGGAACACGCTTCTCCTTGGAGATTGATACCAGTTGTTCAAACAACGGATTTTCCAGTCCTTTCCTTCTCGCGAGTTTTGACAGGTTTTCAGACATAACTAAAAAACATTTGGCGAACTACTTACAGGACGCGCCATCACCCTCTAATTTAGACAAAGTATGCCAAATGAACCTCTGAAAGCTTTATCTTGGCGCCTTTAATTTGTATAAGAGGTATGACAGTCCGTACTTTTTTGAAAAAAACGATCCCATATGCCATTGCGATCGTCCTTCTTCTGATTGGGTATTATATAAAGCTTGCCCTGCCGATTATCAGTGGCTATGGCGCAAAAAATCTTTGTTCGTGTGTATATGTGGGTGGCCGCTCTCCCCAATCGGTAATCGACAATGAGCTTTCAGGTTTTCCAATAAGTTTGGCAAAATTTAAAATCGATAATACTGACTCATCAGCCCACGGTTCAGTATTCGGATTATCTCCACGTAAAGCGATATACCGCAAGGGACTTGGATGCACACTTATCTCTCAAATAGACGAAGCCGAACTTCGAAGCCAGGTTAATAGCCAAAAAATAAGACTTGCGGTAAAGCCCGAGATCAATCAGGATACCCTTGCTTGGCCAATGGGAAATAAATTGAATGACACCCTATCATTTGATATTGACGCCACAGCGCTCAATGATATTATCAATAAAGCTTTCGAGGAGCCCAGCGGAAAACCCAATAGGAGAACGCGGGCAATTGTGGTAGTGTATGACGGGCAGATTATTGGCGAAAAATACGGAGATGGATTTGATATGAACTCCCCGCAAATGGGTTGGTCGATGACGAAGAGTTTGACCAATGCCATATTTGGCCACCTGGAACTGCAAGGGAAACTCAAAAAAAAGAACAATGCTGCAATCTGGGAATGGAGACAAGATGAAAGAAAAAACATCACCATGGATGACCTGCTACATATGAGCAGCGGATTGGGATGGAATGAAAATTATTCCGGGCCTAGCAGTGCTACCAACATGTTATTCAAATCCAGGTTTATGGGCATGTATGCGGCCGACAATAAATTGAAATACAAACCGGGTGAAGTTTTCTATTATTCAAGCGGAACGACAAATATTATCTCCCGACTGATCAGGCAGGTGTACAATGATGATAAGTATTATCGATTTGCATACGAAGATCTGTTTTACAAAATAGGCATGCTAAGCCTTGTAATGGAGCCAGATGCAGGAGGAACCTTTGTCGGATCATCATATTCCTATGCGACCGCCAGAGACTGGGCCCGGTTTGGTTTGCTCTTTCTAAACAAAGGCGTGTGGAATGGAGAGAGACTGTTGACCGAAGAATGGGTAAAGTATAGCACAACACCAGCCACAGCTGCCAAGCGGGGAGAATATGGCGCCCATTTTTGGTTGAATGCCGGAGAGGCCGGCAACCGCGCTAATAGAATTTATCCGGACGTGCCTACTGACCT
>DAORAG010000148.1:0-7271 GCA_035344095.1 Cyclobacteriaceae bacterium
CACATTGACCCAACTGGAGAAACCGGAATATTTCATTCAAGAATTGGCAAAGCCGCGACTTGTCCTGCTGCCCCTTCCCTCTACAAAGCGACTCCCGACAGATCCCATTGAGGCCCTCAATGAATTCTTTTACCAATACACCAGTAAGGTCGCGTTGGGTGCAGAAAAACAAACACTGACGAAAGCGCTGTTACAAAAAATACAGGCGTGTGAGTCCTACATTGAAAAGAACACGAAGAAGTTGCAAGAAATAGAATACGATTCGCACTTCAAACTTTGGGCTGACTTGCTGATGGCGAATATGCACTCAATCCAAAAAGGTGCGGACAAAGCTAATTTAATGGACTTCGAGCAACGGCCGGTGACCATCAAGCTAAAACCAGAATTGTCCGTTCAAAAAAATGCAGAGAACTACTATCGTAAAAGCAAAAACCAGGAGATTGAAATCAATAAACTCAAGACCTCGATAGATCAAAAGCAGACTGAGCTTAGCGTTCTGACGCAGCAGCTCGCTACTGTGGAGGCAGCCACCACAGTAAAGGACCTGAAAAAAATTTATCCTCAATCAGCACTGCCAACAAAAGCATCCAAGGAAGCATCCATACCGTTTCACACTTTTGAATTCCAAGGTTTTCAGATTTGGGTTGGAAAAAGCGCTACCAGCAATGATGAGTTGACTCAAAAATTTGCCCATAAAGATGACCTTTGGCTCCATGCCAAAGATGTTGCCGGGTCACATGTAGTTGTTAAACACCAGTCTGGTAGACCTTTCCCCAGACCTGTAATTGAAAGGGCTGCTGAACTGGCAGCTTATAACTCAAAGCGAAAAACCGAGACCTTATGCCCGGTTATGTTTACGCCTAAGAAATTTGTCAGAAAAAGAAAAGGCGACCCGCCTGGAACCGTGGTAGTTGATCGCGAAGAAGTGATAATGGTTACTCCCAAACTTTAGTCAACCACGTTGATCTTTAACATATTGGTGCGGTTGCGTTCGTGAATGGGCATGCTGGCAAGACTGATAAATATATCGCCTGACTTCACATGACCATCTCGTTTTAGTATTTCGCCAACATCTTTGATGGTCTCATCAGTCGTAGTATGCTTATCGTAATGGTAGGCGCGTGTGCCCCACACCAGGTTCATCGTGTTGAGGATTGACTTATTTCCCGTGAACACGAAAATATTCGTATCAGGTCGATGAGAAGATGATTGAAATGCGGTGTAACCAGAAACCGTCATACCCACAATAGCCTTGGCACCTACATCTTTTGCCAATTTGCAAGCCGCCAAAATCAAACTATCATGAATGAAGATCGGAGAGTTAGGGTCAACATCTCTGAATTTATAGTAGATGCTCGATTGCTTTTCGATGGACGTGATGGTACGTACCATACTCCTGATGACTTCTATTGGATATTTGCCTGCGGCTGTCTCTGCCGAGAGCATCAGCGCATCGGCACCATCCATCACTGCGTTGGCCACATCACTTGCCTCCGCGCGTGTAGGCCTTGGATTCTCAATCATGCTCTCCATCATCTGCGTTGCTACAATAACTGGCTTGGAGGCCTTGTTGCATTTCTCTACCAACTTCTTTTGTATGATAGGCACTTCTTCCATCCACATCTCAACACCGAGGTCGCCACGAGCCACCATTACGGCATCGGTTGCCTGAATTATTGCATCAATGTTTTCAAGTGCCTCTGGCTTTTCAATTTTGGCTACTATTCGGGCAGTAGAATTGTGCTTCTTTAGCATTTCCCTCAGCACATGAATATCTTCTGCTTTTCTCACGAAGGACAGCGCGACCCAATGCACCTCATTTTTCAACCCGAATTCAAGATCCTCTATATCTTTTTCAGTAAGTGATGGAGCAGACACTCTCGTATGAGGCAAGTTGATTCCCTTCCGTGATGTGAGTGGGCCACCGTAGATCACCTTTGTAACGATGTCAATGTCTCTGACCTCTGCCACTTTCAGTTCGATCTTGCCATCATCGATCAAGATCATCTCCCCTGCTTTCACATCTTTTGGCAAATCTTTGTAGGATGTGCTTACAATCTCCTGGTTGCCCACCAGTTCGCGTGTGGTGATTACCAACTCCTGTCCTTGCTTAAGGACCACACCCTTCTCTACTTCATTCACCCGTATCTTGGGTCCCTGCAAGTCGATGAGTAATGCAACGTGCGTGCCCATCTCCTCATTGATCTCGCGCACAAAGTCGATGATCAACTTTTTGTCTTCGTGCTTTCCATGAGAAAAATTAAGACGAAAAACATCAACACCCTCTTTCACGAGTGCCCTCAACATTTCCTTTGAGCTAGATGCCGGGCCAATTGTAGCCACAATCTTTGTGCGGTTGTACGCAATACGTTCCATATCAAAAAATAAAGTAGTCTTTCGCTTTTAGCGCATCCAAAGGTATAAAAGCAACCATTTCAACTGAAGAAATAGCCCGCAAGTATTCTTGCAATCGATTGCTATCTATTTTATCGGCACCTTGTGACATCACGATATAGTCGAAGTGGGGAAATTCCTGTACCAGCAAGTATTTGACAGTGTCGGTCTCGTTGGGTTTGTTCTTAAAAAGTTTAATCCTGTTGAGAGGACTGTCGTGCGAAAAATGAGAGTATGTGCCGGTGATTTGATTCGCAAACTGGATGGTCAAATCTTGCTGCTTGATAAGTCGAATTCCAAGGTGATTGTTCATGTCCCAGGCCAACTTGTAACCCTTGGCAGATGAAATGACTCCCAGCAACTCAAAATCATAGCTATAGTCAATTTCGAGCCTTTTTTTCTTCATTTTCAGCGGTTTTGACTACTGCTTTTGGAAGGTAAATAGTTTGACAATATTGCACTAAATCTCTTTCTTTGCACAGATTTTTGAATACTCTAAACTTAAAAAACATGTCTGAAATCGCACAAAAAGTAAAACAGATCATTATTGACAAACTGGGCGTAGAAGAATCTGAAGTTACCCCTGAGGCTTCCTTTACCAACGACCTCGGTGCCGACTCTTTGGATACCGTTGAATTGATCATGGAATTTGAAAAGGAATTCAACATTTCTATCCCGGATGATCAAGCTGAGAACATTGCCACTGTTGGACAGGCGATTTCTTATCTTGAGGAGAATGTGAAGAAGTAATCGGCATATCTCGCTCCACAAATTTTTTTTTAGATGAGTTTTAGACGAGTAGTAATTACTGGTATTGGCGCTTTAACACCTATCGGGAACACCCGTGAAGAGTATTGGGATGGTCTGCGTAAAGGCAAAAGCGGTGCTGCACCTATTACCAAGTTTGACGCCTCTCGTTTCAAAACAAAATTTGCATGCGAAGTAAAGGGCTTCGATGTGGGCAACTTTATCGACAGAAAAGAGGCTCGCAAAATGGACCCCTTTGCGCAGTATGCGATCGTGGTAGCAGACGAAGCTATAAAAGATGCTAACCTTCCACTTGACCAACTTAACCCGGATCGCGTAGGCGTTATTTGGGGATCGGGCATAGGCGGGTTGCTAACATTTCAAGAAGAGGTTAAGTCGTTTGCTGCCGGTGATGGCACACCACGATTTAATCCCTTCTTTATCCCTAAAATGATTGCCGATCTAAGTGCAGGTCATATTTCGATTAAGTACGGTTTTAGAGGTCCCAATTTCACAACGGTTTCAGCATGTGCCTCTTCTACCAATTCAATCTATGATGCCTTCACCTATATCCGATTGGGCAAGTCTGATGTAATAGTAACAGGTGGATCCGAAATGGCAGTTTGTGAAGCCGGTGTTGGTGGATTTAATGCCATGAAAGCCCTATCCGAAAGAAACGATTCTCCTGAAACTGCTTCACGACCTTACGATAAGGACCGCGATGGTTTCGTGCTGGGAGAAGGTGCAGGTGGACTAATCCTGGAAGAATACGAACACGCCAAAAAGCGTGGTGCAAAAATTTATGCCGAGGTGCTTGGTGGCGGCATGTCAGCAGATGCATATCATATCACCGCTCCTCATCCGGAAGGTGCAGGGATTGTAAAAGTGATGGAACATGCGCTTGAGGAAGCTGGAATCAAGGCGTCAGAAGTTGACTATATCAATACTCACGGCACCTCTACCCCTCTTGGAGACATCGGTGAGATCAAAGCAATTCAGAAGGTATTTGGCGAACACGCCTACAAGATGAACATCAGTTCTACCAAGTCGATGACAGGCCATCTTCTTGGTGCAGCCGGTGCCATTGAGTCCATTGCATGCCTCCTTGCATTGACAGAGGGCGTGATTCCTCCAACCATCAATCATTTTAATGATGACGATGGACTTGATCCCAAACTAAATCTTACTTTCAACTCCGCTCAGCAGCGCGATGTGAAAGTTACACTCAGTAACACCTTTGGATTCGGGGGTCATAATTTTTCTATCATCTTCAAAAAGATCGAGTAAGGCACAACGCTTGTGTGGGGCTTACTTAAATCCAAAGGCAGCAAAAAAGAAAATCAGAAGCTAGTTGTTGCCATACGCACTATTGCCGGCATCACACCTTCCAACATTGAACTGTACAGACTGGCTACATTACATAGTTCCAAGGCCAAGGAAATAGACGGCTTTCGCGAATCGAATGAGCGGCTGGAATACCTTGGTGATGCCATTCTTGGTGCTGCTGTGGCGGACTACCTTTTCAAAAAATATCCGTTCAAAGATGAGGGGTTTCTCACGGAAATACGATCCAGGATTGTAAACAGGGAATCCTTGAACTTGCTGGCAAGAAAGATGGGCATCCATGACATCGTTCAGTCAGACAAAAACAATCAGCAACTACAGCAGGTAATCCTCGGCAACACGCTGGAGGCGATTGTGGGAGCGGTTTACCTTGATAAAGGATACTTGAGATGCAAAAAATTTGTAATTGATAAACTTATCCAGCCTTATTTTAATCTCGAGGAGGTGGTGAACTCAAACACCAACTACAAAAGCAGAGTTATCGAGTGGTGTCAACGGCACGGGAAAAATATCCGTTTTGATGTAACAACTGCCAAACGTGGAAAGAACGGCAAGGAATTTATTGCGCAAATCTTCCTTGACGACCAACCTTATGGCCAGGGTTTTGGTTATACAAAGAAAAAAGCAGAACAAGACGCAGCGCAGAAAACCAATTTGATGCTTGGTATAGAATAGCAAGGGGGCGATTTCACATGACAAAGAAACTTAAGATTGCTGGTGCAACGGTAAACCAAACCCCGATCGATTGGCAGCACAACACGCAAAATATACTAAATGCGCTGAGGCAGGCGCAGGCAGAGAAGGTGGATTTGCTCTGTTTCCCGGAACTAAGCCTCACGGGATACGGATGTGAGGATCTTTTTCTGACAGAGTGGGTTTCCGCCAAAGCCTGGGATGAGCTTCAAAAAATAGTTCCTGAAGTAAGAGACACAATGACATGCATCGGCATGCCTGTGCGGATAGAGGGATACACCTACAACGGTGTTTGTGTGGTTCATCAAGGCCAGGTACTGGGAATCACGTTGAAGCAGAACCTCGCTCGTGATGGTGTTCATTACGAACCTCGATGGTTCGAAGCCTGGAAACCTCACCTGATCAAACAAATTCACATAGGCGGACAACATGTTAATGTTGGCGACCTGACTTTTGAATGCAAAGGCGTATCATTCGGATTTGAAATTTGTGAAGATGCGTGGCGATCAATTCGACCAGCAGATCACCTCATTCATCGCAATGTTGATTTGATCCTCAATCCCAGTGCGAGTCACTTCGCCATGAGTAAAAGTCCATCGCGTGAAGAGTTAGTGAAAGAAAGCTCACGAAAGTATAACTGTGTTTACGGCTATGTCAACCTTCTGGGCAATGAAGCAGGAAGAATGATTTATGATGGGGATATTCTCTTTGCAAGAGATGGTGAACTCATCTTGCGCAACCCAAGACTCTCTTTTAAACCTTTTGTACTTCAAAGCTGTACCATCGACTTCAGCAATCCATCGAATGAGGACTTTGTCGTTCTACCAGACATCCCAAATAAAAATCAGGAGTTCGCTCAATCTATCACTTTGGCGCTTTTTGACTATCTCCGAAAAAGCAAGTCGAAAGGATTTGTTTTGAGTTTAAGCGGTGGTGCCGATTCATCGTGCTGCGCAGTGGTTGTAGCAGAAATGCTCAATCGAGCCGTAAATGAGTTAGGCTGGGCAACTGTCAAAAAAATATTTTCAGTCACAGGGCACAACGTAAAAGATGCCACAAGCCAGTTACTTACCTGTGCTTATCAAGGAACCAGGAATTCCAGCGTCACAACACTGGAAGCTGCGCGCAATCTTGCCGAGAGTATCGGAGCCGGATTTTTCTCATGGACAATAGATGATGAGGTAAAGTCGTACACGACAAAGATTGAGTCTGTGCTGGAAAGGAAATTGACATGGGAAAAAGACGACATTGCGTTACAAAATATCCAGGCGCGTGCACGGTCTCCTATCATCTGGATGCTGGCAAATATTAAAAACGCTTTATTACTCACAACATCCAACCGCAGCGAAGGTGATGTTGGCTATGCTACAATGGATGGAGACACCAGTGGAAGTCTGGCGCCTATCGCAGGAGTTGATAAGCCATTCATCATTCAGTGGCTAAAGTGGGCTGAACAGGAGCTTGGTTATTCGGGGCTCTCCAAAGTAAATGCACTCGAACCTACCGCGGAGTTGAGGCCGGAACAATCCGCTCAGACTGATGAAAAAGATCTCATGCCCTACGACCTTCTCGTTAGGATTGAAAAGCTCGCCATTCGGGACAGAAAGTCTCCAAAGCAAGTCTATGAACAATTATTAGCGGAGTACAAGGATACATTGCTGAAGCCCTCTATACTAAAGTTTTATAAACTGTGGGCTAGAAATCAATGGAAACGCGAGCGAATCGCCCCTTCGTTCCACCTCGATGACATCAACGTAGATCCGCGCAGCTGGTGCCGGTTCCCGATCCTTTCCGGAGGATTTGAGGCAGAATTGGCCCAATTGGAGGGTTAATTCGGTTTGGGCATTGGTCTTAAGCTAATATCTTTGCGCGGACTAATTTCAGCCATTCTAGACACCATTTTTAATGATCAGCTATATTATCTGGAACGCCAATCCCGAAATCCTGAACATTGGCTCTTTTTCGCTTCGTTGGTATGGACTTCTTTTTGCTCTTGGCTTCCTGCTCAGTCAACAGATTCTCTACTATATCTATCGCAAAGAAGGAAAGCCGGAGAAAGACATTGACACACTGACCATTTACATGGTCATTGC
>DAORAG010000149.1:0-7251 GCA_035344095.1 Cyclobacteriaceae bacterium
GTCCATTTTTCACCATCGGGTCCGCGACCGTACGGTGGAGGATCCATAATAATTCCGTTGTAGCGGTTCCCTCGCTTCACTTCGCGCTTGACAAACTTGAGCGCATCTTCATGTACCCAACGGATGTTATCCTGTTGGTTAAGTTGCATGTTTTGATTGGCCCAATTGAGCCCGGGGCGAGAAGAGTCAACATGAGTTACATCAGCACCCGCCATTCGTGCTACCACTGAAGCAGCACCGGTGTAGGCAAAAAGATTGAGCACCCTACCCTTGCCATTCCAACCCTTTACAGTATCGAAAATAAAATCCCAATTATCGGCCTGCTCCGGAAAAATGCCAACGTGGCCAAAGCTTGTTAGGGCCAGTCGCAAGGTAAGTGAGAGATCATTATGAGTGTACTTGATATTCCAACTGTCAGGCATCTTGGATTTTTTCTTCCATCCACCTTTTGCATCATCGCTGAAACGATATCGGTCCTTTTGCTCTCTATCGAAACGAGCATCCGCTTTGCTCCACTCGTTGGCAGGCAGGCTTGCATCCCAGATGGCTTGAGGTTCTGGTCGGACTAAAACATAATCACCAAATCGCTCCAGTTTCTCGAAGTTGCCGGAGTCGAGCAATTGATAGGCCTTCCATCCAGATGGATCACGCATTAACATTGGCGAAAGGTATTGGTGATTTAAGAAACTAACAAACGGCTAGGCTCGCTTGATGGTAAATGAAAAGGTTGACCCTTTGCCTTGCTGGCTCTCCACCATGACTTTTCCATCATTCTTTTCCACGAACTCTTTGGTCAATAGCAAGCCAACCCCCATTCCCTGTTCATTGGCCGTTCCCGACCTCGAAAAATGAGCACTGGAGTTAAACAACTTGGGGATATCTTCATCACTGATCCCGGTTCCATTGTCTTTGACCGACACTTTCACCATTTCATTCTGTTCAGACATCGATAGCTCGATGGTCCCTCCTTCGCCACTGAACTTTATCGCATTGGAGATAAGGTTCCGCAAAATGATCCGAACATGGTTAACATCGGCTACTACGTTAGTCGTCTGATTGATTTTGTTTTCTAGTGAAATATTTTTTGCCTTGGCAGACGTCTGAAACAAATCCAACACATCGTTACTCACAGCCATTAAATCAAATTTTTCTGGCTTAACGTTCAGTCCTTGAAGTTGCGACTGAGTCCACTGCAGTAAATTCCCAAGATCTTCATATACCGAGTCAAGCTGACTTCCTATTCTGGTGGTCAGCTTGGCAAATTCGTCTGTTGACACATTTCCACTTTGCGCGATGCTGAGCATACCTCGTAAACTCGACAACGGACTTCTGATATCATGGCTGATGATCGACAGCAATTTGTCCTTGGTTCTGTTGATAGCGCTAAGCTGGGCTGCCTGCATACCAACTTCCTCAGTCTTCTCTTCTAACTGCTGGTTTACTTTCTTGATTCGTTTATTGCTATAATATAAAATAACAGCAATCATTAAGCCCACGATGAAGAATCCAATGTAGATGTACCCCCATGCTTTCTGGCTGTTAAGTTCCTCTTCTTTGACTTTGCTTTCCTGTGTCAGCAATTCAATCTGAGATTGTTTTAGCTCTGATTCAAACTGGGCGTTGAGTAACGCTAGTTGTTCATTGGTGCGTTGGTTGATCAAACTATCATGAATTTCAAGGTGACGCTTCAGGTAGTCAAAGGCAATATCCTTTTTGTTCATTGAGTTGTTAATGTCGGAGATCAGCTTGTAGGTTCTTTCCAATTCATCTGCGTATCCGTTCTCCTTGGCAATTTTCACATTCCGATTTAGCACGTCCAGTGCCCTCGTATAGTTTTTTTGCTTCGTATACACCCTTCCGATGCGGTGAAGTGTAGATGCCATGATGAAATAATTGTCTGTTTCCTCACTGATCCGTACCGCTTCAGTGTACTGATTAAGTGCCTCCTGCAGGTCTCCCTTCTCCACAGCAATGTCACCCAGAATACGATAACTAAAGGCGGGCATATAGCCTTGTCGATTGATGTGACTGTTCTCCAGCGCCTTGTTGGCATAAAACCGGGCGGAATCAAGGTTTTTGAGGGACAGGTAAGAAAACGCTACGTTATTTAAACTTCGCACTACGGTCTCTTCATCTCCCATCCGTTCGGACATCCTGTAACCATTGCTGAAATGGTTGATGGCCTCAGCGTATTGTCCCTTCTCGTAGCTGATGGCGCCCACGTTGTTAAGGCAACGCGCGACAGCCGCAGAATCCCCACGTTGCTTGTTGATGTCCAGGGCTTGTTGCGAAAGCTCAAAGGCATTGGAATAGATGCCCCTCCGGTAGTAGATCCACCCCAGGTTTTCTAACGCTACAGCCAAACCTTTGTCATAATCGAGTTTTTGAGCCAGAGAGCGAGCCTCGGTGCCATATTTCACGGCCGTGTATACGTTCCTTTCTCTCAGTTTTGTGGTGATTTGGTTGAGCATGTCAACCCGTGCCTCGCCAGCCGGCATAGGCTCCAGCGCTACCATGAGGCTGTCAATGTCTTGCGCAAAAGCAAGTGAGGTAGCAGAAAAGAGGATTAAAAATATATAGACCTTCAAGCCCATCTAGCCCAAAATACAAATAGAATTGTCCGAAATTTACGAAGCTTTTGGCCTTTATTAGAGGCCTAACCAGAGTAATCGCAGCCATGTATTAAAATCTGCGAAAACCTTACAAAACGCCAGATGCACCCAATTTTAAGCAGCCCAGGTAATCCAAAGATCAAACAGCTGATTTCGCTGGAAAAAGCGCGGGAGCGCAGAAAACAAAACCAGTTTGTCATCGAGGGTTTGCGCGAGATACTCCTGGCGAAGGCTGCCGGCTACCAATTCATCAGTATTTTTTATTGCCCTGACATTGCGGACGAATCCGAATTGCTAAACAAAGGATTTGACCACCAAAGTCTGGTTCCTGTGACTCAAAGCGTATTCGAAAAGATTGCCTATCGCGAATCGACCGGTGGCGTAGTGGCTGTTGCTCGCCAGAGACCAAATCGCCTCAATGATATAAAGCTTGGCGCAAAACCATTAATCATCGTTCTCGAATCCATTGAAAAGCCAGGTAACCTTGGCGCAGTGCTGCGCACAGCAGATGCGGCCGGAGTGGATGCCGTGATCAGCTGCGATGGAGAAACTGACTTCTACAACCCAAACACCGTTCGATCAAGCCTCGGTGGCGTATTCACAAATCAAATCGCCTCTGCCTCGTCTGAAGAAACAATCGTCTGGCTTAAGAAAAATGACATCAAGATATTCTGCACCTACCTTGAAGCGTCCGTCCCGTATACCAAAGTTGATTTCAACCAGCCGTGTGCAATCATAATGGGAAGTGAAGCAAAAGGCTTGTCGGATGCATGGGTTGAAAACTCAGACTCAAACATCATCATACCAATGAAGGGAGCCATCGATTCTATGAATGTTTCTGTCAGTGCTGCGATTGTGGTATTTGAGGCGCTGAGACAGAGACAGGTTTAGTTCTTGCTTACACCAGGATTTCTTTCAAGAAACTCATCATAGAGCAACGTCTGACGGCTGACCATAGGTACCATCCAGCCATCGATAAACACATACTTGATTTGTGTTTTGGTTTCCAAAGGATCGCCATCACAAACAATCAACGTGGCATTTTTTCCCTTTTCAACCGAGCCAAGCTTGTCACTTACACCAAAAATCTCAGCCGGTTCAATTGTGATAGCACGGATCGCATCTTCCTTACTCATTCCATAAGCTGCTGCAAAACCAGCATGGTAAGGAAGGTTTCTCACGTTCTCCGTATCGGCAGTGCGTATGGCAACTTTTACTCCTGCTTTCTTCATCAAACCGGGATTCGCATATACCTGATCATAGCGATCATAGTCGCGTGTAGGTATCGCGATCACAGGACCGGTAATCACAGGAATTTTTGCTTTTGCAATTTCGTCTGCCACTCTCCAGCCTTCTGTTACTCCAGTGAGCGCTACTTTCTTTATCTTTCTGTCAGCGACCCATTTGAGCACGGCTTGAATATCTTTTGCGGCATTGACTTCAATCATCAACATCCTTTCTCCACGCACTACCGGAAGCAACGCCTCCATTTCAGGATAGTAGTCTAATCCTTTTCCTTTTGTTGCTGAATCCAGCTTATGATACTGAACTGCTTTGTCCCAAACCTCGTCCAATTTCTTTAGCGATTTTTCTGCCGCTTTCTTTATCTCATCGTCACTTCTTCTGTCAAAGAAACCACGTCTTCCTGTGTTGGGGAAGTTCATCACTACACCTTCGAAGCCTGCATACATTTGGTCGGGAGTATAGCCAAACAAGTTGATCAATGCCGCTGTTCCGGGAAACAATCCTCCGTCAGGCTTTGCAATCACAGTGGTTACACCGCTTACTCGCGTAACGGGAATAACAGCGGAGTTGGGATTGACCGCAGTCAATGCCTTCACCTGTGGAACGACCTCTCCCGCTTCATTGAAGTCTTGTGTCTTTTTATCGGATCCGACTTCAGAGAGACCCACGGTGGTGCCGCCATCGATCATGCCGGGATAAATTTTCAAGCCGTTGCAATTGATCACCTCCGCATCAGCCGGAATAGCAACTGAAGTTCCTACCTCCACAATCTTGCCCCCTTTTAGAATAACCGTGCCATTGGCAATAGTACCTTTAGTGATGGTTTCAATGGTCGCATTGGTTAATGCAAAGGTCCCGGTCTTACCTTTTGGGCTTTGTGCATCCACTTGCCCAGTCATGCCAATGACTAATACAACTGCTGCAACCATCATTATATATAAGCGATTCTTCATTTCTCTCTTAGTTTTTTAGTCCTACCAGGTCATTGAACAAATACTCCACGTCTTGCAAACAGTTGTCATGTCCCTTGTCGTATTGACCATGCAGTGTTACATCAATCTCCGCTTTAGGATCTGGCATTAGCCTCATGTCAGCGGGATCTTTTTCCCTATCGAATCTCACTATGCCATCTACGATTGAATACTGCGGCACAGCGTAGATTGAAAGCGGATGATTTTTGAATATTGCGATATCGCCCTCCTTGCCTATTTCAATAGATCCTACTCTATTTTCGATACCTAATTGTTTTGCTGGATTAATTGTGATTAACGACAGCGCTTCGTCATCGCTCAGCCCTCCGTACTTTTGCGTCTTTGCTGCCTCGTGATACAGATGGCGTATCAGGTCAGGCGAGTCTGAATTGATGGACGTTGTAACTCCATTGCGCACCAGGATCGTAGCGTTGTAGGCTGTCGAATAATAAACCTCAAACTTGTAAGCCCACCAGTCCGCAAAAACAGAAGCCATTGCTCCGTATGCCGCCAATTCTGGCGCCACCTTAAAACCTTCATTGACATGCTGAAAAACTATTTTTTTGATTCCGAAATCCTTACACACATTGAGCATCATATAAATTTCATCTGCGCGGTAGCTATGGCAGTGGATTATAATGTTGCCTTTCAAAATTTCACCCAGCGTCTCAAGCCGATAACTGTATGATGGTGGTGCACCTCTGAATCCTTTAGCAGCTTTGTTCTTATTGTACTTGTCCCACTCCGCCATATACTCTTTTGCCTGAGAGAAGGCTTCGCGTATCACAAACTCTACGCCCATTCGAGTTTGCGGAAGTAGCCCATCGCGTGTGCCATGGTTGGTTGGATTTTCGCCAAGTGCAAACTTGATTGTGCGTGGCGCCCCTTGCATTATTAATTCCTCTGGTAGAAATGTTCCATAGCGGTGTTTAATGGTTTGGCATTGACCACCGATTGAATTAGCAGAGCCGTGCATGGCATGCGAAGTGGTGCAACCTCCGGCCAGTGCCCTATAAATGGAAACCTGCAGCGGATCAATCGCATCTCCTTGCCAAACTTCAGCCGTCACCTGACTGGTCCCCTCATTAATCGATTCCAGCGCGATGTGCGAGTGAGCATCGATGATTCCCGGCATCACAAATAGGCCGGTCGCATCAATCTCCTTTGCGCCACCGGGCGCTTTCAGACCTTTTCCTATCTGATTGATTTTTCCATCTCGAATGAGTACGTCTGTATTCTCCAACGTGCCTTTAGTGACTGTCAGCACCGTCCCATTTTTAATGAGTATGGTACCCTTGTCCTGACCGACACCCTGGCGCGCAAGTCCGAGCGTCAGGGCTAGCAATACGGTTTGATATATCAATTTTGATTTCATAATCTCTTTCATTCTATAGTTCTACTTAGGATCACGAGTCCCATTAAGTGGGAAAGTTCCATACTGACCTGCAGTCATACTTCCCTCAAGTGAGTCACCTTTTACAGCGACTGCGACTTCCACCTTTAATGAACTACCTCCAACATCGATGGTGTAATTGAAGGACATATTATTACCACTTACCACAAGGTCTTTCACATCGGTCTCCTTGCCTGAAAAGCTGTTGGTGATCGTTCCGGAATAATTTCCGTTTTCATTTTTGATCACCAATTTTCCATCGCCCTTTCCTTGTGGGGTTTCGGTTTGATAACTCCAGCTTCCCTTCACATCCGCCTTTTTTCCGTTGTCATTCTTTGGGCGATCCTCAACTGAAAAGAGCGTACCTTCCACCAACACATATTTTACTTTTGATTTCTTATCAAAGTATGGAGCGTCAGTGATAACGAGATTGGCAATTTTTCCATTTTCAACGGTTCCCAATCGATTGGATAGCCCAAGCATCTGAGCAGGTTTAGTGGTCAAGGCCGCCAATGCAGTTTCTTCGGGCAAACCAGATGCAATCATTCGCATCAGATTAGGTCGCACATCGGCTGGCTTTACTGAGTTAGTTGAAAAACCAAATTCAATTCCCGCCTTTGCAAACTGAGCGGCCTGTGAGGTAGAGCTTGCGATCGCATCGGCTTTTCTTTTATCAAGCGCTTTTCTTTCCTCTGATTTCTTTTCCGCATTGTCGTCCTTTTTCATTTCGGCCGGCAGGTCCAATGAAAGGAACACTTTCGCTCCGGAGTTCTTTATCTTATTTACGATCGGCCAGCCTTCCTTCAGATCGCCCAGCATTACCTGAAGACCAAGATCACTCTTAAGTGACAACGCGCGTTGTGTCTCCAGCACTTTTTCTGATTTAAACAGCACTGACTGTCTGCGGTCGATCACCGGATAGAAAGCCTCGAGAATCCGATCCGCTTCTGGTCGCTCTAGTCCGGTCGGGTTGGAAGCATAAAGCGTTTGGTAATTTTTAGTTTGAGCAGCTTGACGATACAATTCTCTC
>DAORAG010000150.1:0-7229 GCA_035344095.1 Cyclobacteriaceae bacterium
TTAGTCTCACCCCAAATGGTACGAGGTCGCACCTCCAATGGTGCTTAGTCTCACCTCAAATGGTACGAGGTCGCACCTCCAATGGTGCTTAGTCTCACCCCGAATGGTACGAGGTTGCACCCCTGATGGTGCTTAGTCTCACCTCGAATGGTACGAGGTCGCACCCCTGATGGTGCTTAGTCGCACCCCAAATGCATGTAGGCAGTCCGACTGAGTGACGATCCCAAGCTATCGATTACTGAATACTGATAACCGACCCACCGAATTCCGACCTACCGTCTACAGATCTCCTTATACGGACACCACTCACAAGTCTTCAGATTCGTGGTCTGATCAAACGGACTTTCAGGATTGTATAAATCCGAGAGGGTGTCGTGCAGCAGGGTTTCAAACTCATCAAAATACTGACGGGCATCGTCTATCGTTCGTTTGTCTTTGCCTCTGCCCAGCGGATGGCCAAAGGAATAGCTGGATTCGAACAGGTTCTTGCGATTCATCAGCCCCGGAGTAAGCCTCGCCTCCACTTTACGATCTTTATAATAGAGGTAGGCGTACAACATAGTCTGGAAAGCCGCTTTGTTGCGTTTGCCATCCCGGTCGAAAAGGCTGGCGATGCTCTCTACTCCCAGTTCATCCTTACCGGTTTTATAGTCGATGATGCGTACCGTTCCACTCTTGCTGTCCACCCGGTCGATTTTCCCTCCCAACACAACCTCCTGATCGCCTATTGGGACGGTGGTGATGAACTTTTGCTCCAGGGCTTCGATAGTGAAAGGTGCATAACCCCTGTCCCGCTCAATGATCTTGGCCATAAACTCCTTGACGATGGTGCGCACCACAATGCGCTGCCCTTCATAGGTCACCTTTTTATCGGGATCCAACTTATACAGTTCGATAAAGGCTTTGTCAATGAGCCGATTTACCCTCTTCGCCCAGTCTTTATACCCGGCCTTCTCTATCATGCCTTTGTTCTCTTTGGCCAGTTCATCATAAAACCAGTACACCACATCGTGCAGGAGGTTGCCAAACAGGCGGGCATCGAGATCTTCTTCCACTTCATCGGCTTCGCGCAGGCGGGCCAGGTGTTTGAGATAAAACCTCAGCTTGCATTCGATAAAGTCGTTGAGGGCCGAGGGTGACAGTTCGCGTTTCTGCTCGGGGTCGCTGCCGTCCTTGATGTACTTGCGCAGCAATTCCATCGTCTCTGTACTCTTTTCTACCGTCACTGGCTCGATGGCATTGATCTGCACGGCATTGTGCAATACATGATGGGCAATGGGCAATCCTGATTCATACACCAGCTGTTGTACAAATCGGCTCATCTCGCCATTGCCAATAATGTCGGGTTCTGTATTATAATAGAGACTTATCTTTTTGGCACGCTGTTGCAGTCGGTAAAAGAGATACGCATACATAGCATCCTGATGATCGTGGGTGGGCAGTTGGTAGGCCCTGCGGATGCTGTGCGGGATGTAGGAGCCTTGCCTGGCGGCCGAAGGCAACATGCCCTCATTGAGTGACAGCACAAATACATTATCAAAATCCAGGTTTCGCGTTTCCAATACACCCATCACCTGCAGTCCTTTCAATGGCTCTCCTGTAAATGGAATTTTCTGCGACATCACGATCTGGCGGAACAGTTTTTGGAATCCCCTCCAGTCGGGGTGCTTACCGGAGTCGTGCAACACTTCATGCAATCTCGACAAATGCCGGTGAAAGTGAAACGCGTACTCCCGATCAAAACTTTGATTATCTGTAAAAGAGGCGCCCAATGTTTTTACAATCCCCAACAAATATTCAGAGGCCTTCTCCTGTTCCACCACCTGAAATAAGCCTTCAAGAATAGTATTCTCCCTCAAAAGTTCTTCCTGCGAAATGTAAACGCGGTTGGCCGATATGATACTGTAACGAATCTTTTGCGCTTCCTCTTTTTCTAAAGCAAGGATATAAGCATGCGCCAGGATGGCCGTCACCTGTCTGTGACTAAAATAATTTCCCTTGCGCTGCAGTTGCAGATCGATAAGCAAATCAAGCAAATTGTACAAAGGCGTATTCCGCAAAGGATAACCCATTGTTACGTTGACATCCGACAGCTCCGGTGGTAATGAATGCAGTATCGGCAGCAACATGCTTTCGTCCGGCAGCACAATCACCGTCTTTTCTATCTCGCTGGGTGGCGGCAGGTTTTCACTCAACGCCTGCCCTACCAGCTTGGCCTGCCCGATACGTTGTGGCACTCCTGCCAATTTTATTTCTTTCGCTGCGCCCTTGAAATTGTTGGGGGGCACTTCAAATGTTTTTGAAAGTATAGGGTGATTTCTATACAGCCTGAAGAACTGCCCCGCCTCCTGCCACTTATCTTCCATATAGTAGGAATCGATGTCCCAATAGCAATTGGCACCTTCCCCCACAAAATAACTGATGATATTTTCTTCTGCTTTCGTCAGCGCGTTGAATCCGGCAAAATTGTATTGGTCTCCTTTTTCGCTTTTGCCCAACACGCCTTTGCTCATCACTTTCTCCGCCACTTCTTTGTGGATCATGCCCTCATAGCCGAGCTTTTCTTTCTTTAGCGACTTCATATATTCTGCATATACCTTAGGCAACTTCCTCCACACCTTTAAAAACTCTTCCTTGCTGCCTGCGGGCTTCTCTTCAAAGCTCACCCAAAATCCTTTCAAGAACTCGCGTTGCTCCTCGGTAAGAAAATCAAATGACTCATCCAGTTCTTTCAGTTGGCTGAGGTCTCTGAACATCAGCTGTGCGTTCACCATGTACTTGTCCACCTCATCGAAGTCGCGTAACAACATATCTCCCCAGAAATAAAAGCGATCGAAAGGTTCTTCACTCTTCATCACTTCGTTGTACACCTTATATAATCTGTAGATCAGCGACAATCGGTCCGGCTCCCTCAAGTCCGACAAGGATGAAAAGAAAGATTCGATACTGATCAGCTTGGGAGACCATGCAGGCTTGGTCAGACTCTCCGACAAATATTTTTGAAAAAACAATGCCGCTCTCCGGTTAGGGAAGACGATAGTGAGGTTTCTCAGGTTAGGATGGGCAACTATCTTTTGGGCGATATCTTTTAAAAATGGTTGCACCAGTTTTTAGTTATGAGTTATTAGTTTTAAATAGTTAACGTCATTGCGAGGAATGGCCAGGAAATGAACGGAGGAATGACGAAGCAATCCTTCAATTAAAAACATAATTTTTAATAATACTTGTTTACCCAATGGGATTGCCACTCCGCCTACTGGCGGATCGCAATGACGGTTTATATTACATTCGCTCATCTACAGAGGATTCAAAACAATTACAGTTATTTAAAATTAGAACAACGATAGCGTAGATCCAGCAAGTACCTCCACCACCTCCAACTCCTCCAAATACAACAAGTAACCCTGCACATTGGGATAGCCCATTTGCGTAAGCAACCCCGCATAACCTTCTACTTGTTTCCTGTCCTGGTCTTTCTTCACTCCTGTTTTATAGTCTATGATTACTGTGTTCTTCTTTCCAAACATTACCCGATCAATACGACTTTGTCGGCCACCGGGGATGAGCACCGGCACTTCATTGCGCACTTCCCACTCCTTACCAAACCAACTGCTCACTACTTCATGATCCAGCATCTTCTTCAAAGCCTCCGACAAGACTACCCGCTCTTCTTCGGTAAATTCATTTTTAATATGCAGTTCATTCAGCACGCTCTCTGCTTCCGACTTATACTTAATGTGTGCCAACAACCGGTGCAGCAAAATGCCATAGTTGATGCTCGCGCGCTTTTCACTGATGCCTGCTTCGAAAAACTCTGCACCTTCTCTTTTAATGACCAGTTTTTGCCGCCAGTCGTAAGATGCATAGTGTTTCAAAGATTCCGGGAGATAGGTGTTCTTAGGCTGTGCATCGTTCAGCAATTCTAAAGTGCCCATTCGCAGTTGATCCTCTTTAAAATGGGGTGACAACTTTTCATTTCCTTCAATACATTCATACACCAAATCACCTGCTGACGATGGCTTCCAATCTCTTTTTTTATTAGGCTTGGAGGCGAATGCAATCAATCCCTCTTCAGCGCGGGTAAAGGATACGTACAGCAGGTTAAGGTTATCTAAGTAGCTCTTAACTAATTCCTGCTTATAGTCTTGCTCAAAATAGGTTCCTTCTAATTTACTACTATGCCTTACTGCAAGGTATCCCATCGTGTCAAACGGTGGCTGATCCGATTGCACCCAAAGAAGAGGAGCATTTATTTGATCATGTGTTAATTTCCAATTCAAAAACGGAATGATCACATACTTGAATTGCAACCCCTTCGACTTATGTATAGTAAGTACGTTGATAGCATCTACATTACCAGCAACCTGAATGGACTTTTTACCCTTTACATTCTCCCACCATTCCAAGAAAGTAGCCAAATCATTTTTTTCCATAGAAGAAAACTCCAGCACCAAATCCTGAAAGGCTTGCAAGTAGGCCAGTTCACTTTCTTCCTTTCCCAACTCAAACATGCGAATAAGTTCTTCTGTCAATTCAAATACAGAAAGTTTATTCAGCCACCCCGTTTGCTTCAAAAACTCTTCGGGCAACAGTCCATCCATATGAAATTTTCCTGCCTCGAGAAACACTTTGCCCAAAGCTTTTTCCTTGGTAACTTCAAATGCCAACTGTCCACGTACTATAGCATCGTTGGGATTGTGCAGATAGCGCAAGGCACTAAGCAACAGGTTCACAGAAGCAGCAGTATCCAGTCGCAACGACTCATTGGAAACCACATCGTAGCGATAACCAGGTTTGGCCTGTGTGTTTTTGTATTGCAATAGTTCTGTAGCAATACGCTGCCCTTCTTCGTTCTTGCGCACCAGTATGGCAATGTCCCTGAGTTTTATTTTCTTGTCCTGCAGCTCCTCCACCAACTCGGGAAGGCGCTTCATCACTTCGGCTGTCCAGTCTTCATCATCATCCGGCTTCTCAATAAAATTGATTTCCACAAACCCTTTACCCGGATACTTTACTGTTTCTTGCTTAACGTCTTTAAAGGCTTCAGTTGCCATGGTCTGCCCAGTGATATCACTCACAATGCCCGAAGCTTTCTCGAAGATGGAATTATTAAAATCCACCACCACTTCTGCACTTCGGTAATTGGTATTGAGCCCTTTGGTATCTGTTGCGATTTCTCCAATGGCTTGCTCCACTTCATTTTGCAGCAACTGTTGATCTCCACCCCGCCAGCGGTAAATGGATTGCTTGACATCACCCACCACCATACTCGACTGGTTCTGATCGATGGCGTCCTTCAACAAAGGGAAAAAGTTTTTCCACTGAAATCCTGACGTATCCTGAAACTCATCGATGAGATAGTTTTGAAAATAAGACCCCACCTTCTCATAGATAAAAGGAGTGTCACTGTTGTTGATCACTCCATTCAAAAACTTGGGGGCATCGGCCAGCAGCATGATGTTATTCTCCTGCTTATAGACTTTAAGCTTTCGTGTGATGTCTGCGATCAAACCGAACGCATAGAAATTCTTTAATACTTGTAGGATAGAGTTGTACTTAGCCCCATTTTCCTTATCGTAGTCCACCATCTCTATTAATATTGGGTAAAGATGATTAGCCGCAATTTCAATAAAACTATCTCTGTTAAGCTTCTTTTTGGGAGCCCAATTATTTGGACTGGCAATGTATGCCTGCATCGTTGCCTTACTTGCATCCTGCTGCCTGCCTTTAGAGTATTCCAGAAAGTACTTATATGCTGATCCGCGATCCTTGTTATTGAAATCATCAATGGTAACACCCTTTTCTTCAATAATGCGAAGTGCTTCCTTTGCACGCTCCTTCATGTGCTCCTCAAATTCTGCAATCTCCCCTTGCAGCACCTTCATGATTTCTACATAAGGATTCGTTTCACTGGTGGGTTTCTCCAGCTGATCTTCAATGGCCTGAAATTCTTCACTGAATATTTCTCTGGCGAATCCATTGAGGGCGGCCACAATATTCCAATTCTCGCCATCTAATAAGCGGTTTCTGGAAAACTCCACTACCCAATCGGTAAGCTGTTGGTTGGTGCCCAACTCATCCATCAATTCATTCACTACTTCCTTCATCACCAAATCATTCTCTACCTCCAGCCTGAAGTTGCCCAACAGTCCTGCTTCCCGTGTAAACGACCGGATTACTTTTTGAAAAAAGGCATCGATGGTGCTAATGGCAAACTGAGAGTATTGGTGTAGAATAGCGGATTGCACCACTTTGCTCCTTTTTCGTAATTCCTCTGACGTAAATCCCAGTTCTTTTTCAATCTCTGCGGCCAGGTTATTCTCCAACCCGTTGGCAAAGTCGTTGAGGTAATGAAGAATACGTTCCTTCATCTCCTGTGTGGCCTTGTTGGTGAACGTTACCGCTAGTATATGCTTGAAGTAATCTGTTCTCGAAGCCAGTGCCAACTTCAAATAGGCCTTTGCGAGGGTTCTGGTTTTCCCCGAACCGGCTGACGAACGATAGATATGAAATGGTTTTTCCAGAAGGACTTAATTTTGAATTCAGAATTCCTGAAAGATAAGAATCAGGAAACAGATAGGCGACAAAACCTTCTTTGAAATTACAAGGATTGCAGTATATCCCACGAAATGTATAAATTGAGATAATTCGGTTATGGCGAAGCTTACGACTATCTGGAATCACTTCTTCTACTCCTTCCCCATGCAGTTGTTGTTCAACAACTTTAAGAGGAACCATGTGCTGTTACTTTGCTGGATTCTTTTAATCGCTATGATAACGGGTAATTTTGGTAAATACCTTGGCATTCCTTACCTCTTCCTTGACCCTGAATACCTCAACAAGGTCAATTTTACAAGCTTCTTTATCATAGGAGCTGTTCTTTCTGGCTTTACCGTTGCCTTCCATATCACCTGTTACATTTCTGATGGTCATCGTTTTTCGTTTGTCGGTGCCCTAAGCAAACCCTTTACCAAGTTTGCTCTTAACAACAGCATTTTGCCCATCGCCTTTCTGATAATGTATGTGCAGCAAATCATCAGCTTTCAGATCAACAACCAATATGGTACCCCACAGGATTTAATGATGGACTTGTTGGGCTTGTTCAGTGGCTTTGGTGTATTCACCGCTTTATATTTTATTTATTTCTGGTTTACCAATAAAGACATCTTCAAGTACATGGTATGTCGCCTCGATGAAAAGCTCAAACAAAATGTGAGAGTAACCCGAGC
>DAORAG010000151.1:0-7151 GCA_035344095.1 Cyclobacteriaceae bacterium
CAGCCCACATATCCCTGCGATGAAAGAAATTCTTTCCGGTATTATGAATATTGACAAGGATGCCGTTTCTATAAAGGCCACTACCAATGAGAGACTGGGGTATGTAGGCAGGGAAGAAGGTGTTAACGCCTATGCAGTGGCGCTCATTCGGCAAGACTAACCGATCGCTTCATTTGCTCACTCTAATCACCACTACTGATGGATCACATACGCTGCGCAATGAGTTATTGCAGGAGACCTATCACTCTGTTCATGGGGCCATTCAGGAGTCTGCGCACGTTTTCATCAAACATGGGTTGCACTATGCTCTCGACCGCGATCAGCCGGATAAGCTGACAGTACTGGAAGTTGGCTTTGGTACCGGCCTTAATACCCTGCTGACCGCTATGGATAAGGCGACTACGGGTGTAGAAATTTGTTATGACACGATTGAGGCTTTCCCGGTTCCGATAGAGCATGTTCGATTGCTTAACTATCCGGACATGTTGGGCCGGGATGAAGTAGGGGATTTATTCGAAAGAATCCACATGGCCTCGTGGGGAGATTCACATTTGTTAAAGTCGGGGTTTACCTTCTGTAAGGTCCAAACTGATCTTTGCAAAACCCAGTTAGAGAAAAGTCATTATGATATAGTATACTTCGATGCATTTGCCCCGGCAAAGCAACCAGAACTCTGGACGTTGGAAGTTATTTCTTTGGTAGTGGACGCATTAAAGCCACGAGGGATTTTTGTTACTTACAGCGCCAAAGGACAACTAAAGAGAGATCTTGTTGGTTTGGGCATGAGGTTGGAAGTACAAAAGGGCCCACCCGGCAAGGCAGAGATGATAAGAGCAATAAAGGACAAGTAACGTTCGTATGCAAATTTTTAAAATCACGTTTAATGTGGTAGTTAATAGTTCCCGGCTCAAACTAAATTTAATCTTCTAATATCTAAACCTTGGCTCGTAAGCAATTTCCACTTTTACTATTGTTGCTCATTAGTTTTGCCTCCCACGCTCAGGATATTCTTAATATCAAGATGGGAGCCAATCCGGTTGACGCCTCTACTACACTCATTCTCAGAGATATTGAAGAACAGCATGGCATTAGGTTCTTCTATCTTGACTCCTGGTTTGAAAACAGCAGGGTGGAGATTGACTTTAAAGGTCTCACACTTCAGGAAGCACTAACAGAGATAACCAGAGGCACGGACCTTTCCTTCACGGTGCTGGATAATTATGCCGTTATTTTTTCAAAGGATCCAACGCAAGCGCTGCAGCGAAGAGAGATTTTGACAGATGCGGCACGAGGGCGAAAAAAGATTGATAATAATGTAATTGGAGATCCAGCTAACCCAAAACCGGGCAACGAGGTAGTGCTGACGGGAAAAATCATCGATGGAAAAAGCAAAGAACCGATTGCGGGAGTAAGCGTGTATGTAAACGATATGGAGAAAGGAACAATTACCGACCCGGATGGCAATTACCGAATGACCATGTCAAAGGGTGAGCACATCATTACATACAGTTATATCAACTACGAAGAGAAGTTGACTGACCTGAAAATTTACAACGATGGTAAAATTGATGTCAACCTGGAGGAAGTTCCGCGATTATTGGACGAAGTGGTGATTTCCGACAGAGCTAATCGTGAAATCGTAACAAGCAGCGTTGGCCAAACTCAAATCAGCATAAAGGAACTTAAGCGAGCACCAGCACTGTTAGGTGAAGTTGACTTAATCAAGCAGATTCAGAATCTTCCAGGAGTGACTACCACTGGTGAGGCATCATCAGGTTTCAACGTGCGTGGTGGAGGTGTAGACCAAAACCTGATATTATATGATGGGCTTCCTGTGTTCAACAGTTCACATGCCTTTGGATTTTTCTCCGCATTTAATTCGGAGGCGATTCGCGATGTTACCTTCTATAGAGGAGGTATCCCCGCTGAATATGGCGGAGGAGTGTCATCTGCATTAGTCATCCGATCCAAGGAAGGTGATTACACCAAATGGGGCGGTGCAGGAGGAATAGGATTGCTTTCGAGTAATCTGCAGGTGAACGGACCTATTAAAAAAGATAAGACAAGTGTGATAGCGTCTCTTCGAAGTACTTATTCGGATTGGCTTATCAATACCGTGAGAACGAATTACGTTGACCTTCGCAATAGCACAGTTAGTTTTTATGATGGGGCATTCAAGGTAGCGCATCGATTCAATGACAACACCAAGCTTACCTTTTCTGGCTATGCCAGCCGCGATCAGTTTCGCCTTCAGGGCGACACTACCTATAGCTGGCAAAATCGGCTTGCGGCTGTAAGGCTGGATCATTCATTCAGCCCAAGAGTTTCTTCGTCCATCATGGCCGGCTATGGATCTTACGGTTATGATGTGGAGGATAGAGACCCACAAACTGGATTCAATCTCTCTTATCAAATTACCTATCCAACCGTAAAGGCGGATTTCAACTTTCAGATGAATCCACACAAAATAAATTTCGGTGTTCAAAGTCATTACTATCAATTTGATCCTGGCAGGCTTGACCCGATTTCTGCTGAGTCCAATGTGAGGCCGGTTAAAATTCAAGATCAAACATCACTTGAGACGAGCTTTTACGTAGGGGATCAGTATACTATAAGCGATCGGGTTTTTGTTGAAGCTGGCGTCCGATTTTCAACTTTCAGGTCGATGGGTCCTCGCGATGTTTATGTGTATGCCCCGAATGCTCCATTGGAAACACTTAACATAACCGATACCATAAGCTACAAATCTGGCGAAACCATCAGCAGCCAATTTGGTTTGGAGCCTCGTGCATCGTTTCGATACACGATTAATGACCAGACTTCGATCAAGGCGGGCTACAATAGAATTTATCAATACCTGCATCTTGTAACCAATACCGCAGCCGTAACGCCTATTGATATATGGCAGCCGAGCGGCACTTATTTTAAGCCTCAGTTTGCAGATCAACTTTCGATAGGGTACTTCAAAACCTTGAAGGAAAAAACATATGAATTCTTCATTGAAGGTTACTACAAACAAATTCAGAATGTGCTGGACTTCAAAGACGGTGCACAGCTGATATTGAATGAGCAGATTGAAACCGATTTGCTCCAGGGAAAAGGGCGTGCCTATGGCGTGGAGACGCAAATAAGTAAACAGCTTGGACGATTAACCGGTTCTTTTGCCTATACCTATTCGCGATCTCTGAGAACGATCAGTGGACCGACAACGCAAGAGACGATAAATAATGGAGTTGAGTATCCTTCCAATTACGACCAACCTCACATCGTGAATCTCAACTGGAAGTATGCGATTTCGAAACGTTATTTTTTCACGGGTAATTTTACGTACAGGCAGGGTCGTCCGGTGACTTTACCAGTTTCTGCATTTGTAATTGACAATATTCCCGTTTCTAATTTTTCTGAACGTAATCAATTTCGAATCCCGGATTACCATAGACTGGATATCGCTTTGGTCGTAGAGGGCAATCACAGACGCAAGAAGTTTTGGGATGGTACGTGGACGTTCTCATTCTATAATCTCTACGCAAGAAAGAATGCCTACTCTGTATTCTTTAAAGAGGTTGAAATACCTTTTGTGAACCAAACAGTATCGCGGCCTTATCAGCTCGCAATTATCGGAACGGTGCTTCCATCAATTACCTACAGCTTCAAGTTTTAGACAAGGATGATTTAATTATATGCGTACCCCAATCTCTATAATCTCCTTTTTGCTTTTGGTCGCATGTGTCGACCGGATTTCGGTTGATGCAACCGGTGATTTTCAATCCCAAATAGTTGTTGATGGATTCATTTCGGATGACCCCGGACCGTACACGGTTAGGTTGTTTAGGTCATCGCCAGTAGATGACAACTTAAGTAGCGCCACTCCTTTTTCCGCGAGAACAGTATCAATTTTTGATAATCTTGGAAATACAGAAACACTGAGTGAAACGGCCAATGGGTCAGGAGTGTACGTGACCAGGCCAACGGGTATACGTGGTGTAATAGGTCGGACCTACACGTTAAGAATTGAAAATCGAGACGGAGCTGTGTATGAATCTACTCCAGAACTGATCCGTCCACCGGGCACGGTTGATAGTATTTATTATGTTTTCGAAACGCGAACACCACTCAATGGATCAACCGAGTATGGCTATCGGGTTTTTCTAGACGCGCGAGGCGCTGATGATAGCAAGTATTTGCGCTGGAAGTTTAACGGCACCTACCGGGTAGAGACCAATCCAGAGCAGAGGACGGTACCATTTGGCCAAGGAAGAATTCCGGATCCTCCACCATGTAGTGGTTATATCTACACCGGAGCCTTAACCCAAGTGGGCAACTGCAACTGCTGTGTCTGCTGGGTAAAGCAAGTAGAAAAGAAGCCGGTGGTAAGTGACAACCAATTTGTAATTGGCGGAAAGTTTACGGGAGTTGAGATTGCCTATGTACCTGTAGATGAATTTACATTTTTTGACCGTTATCGAATTGAAATAGAACAACTAAGTCTGTCGAAGGAGGCTTTCGACTTTTGGAGATCAATCGCGTCACAGAAAGACGGAGCTACCAGCCTGTTTCAGCCTTCATTTGGAGAAGTAAAAACCAACGTATTTCCGGTCAATGGTGGGCCTCCTGTACTTGGAATCTTCTATGCTTCTGGGAAAGCCAGGAAGTCTGTTTTCATAACCAAAGCTGAGGTGCCTATTAATGTGCCGCCTCCTGCTACAACTATTCCAGAAGCTTGTAATCAAGTTTTTGACCTGTCAACTACTATTAAACCCTTTGGATGGCCATAAGCTATGAATATTAGAGTGATACGATATGGATTTTTTGTGGTAGCGATCGCGATCGGCCTAATAGCGGCTCGTCCGGACGAAGACATCCAGGATATTATTGGCAAACTCGAAGCGTACTACAAGACCTATCCTCAAGTAAGGGTGCACTTGGCTTTCAATCAGCCGAAGTATGCTCCGGGCGATACTGCTTTTTTCAAAGCCTTTTTCCTTTCGGAGAGCTTTAGGGCTATACCTGATAAACAGATTCTTAATCTGGAATTGAATGACAGTGAAGGCAACACAGTACTGGCTCAGAATTTCAGAGTTACTGATGGCGAAGGAAATAATCAGATCGTATTCGACAAAGAGATGGCCCCGGGCAATTACGAGGTGGTTGCATACAGCCAGGTTATGAAAAACTTTGATCCTGCTGTATACTACAGGAAAAAAATCACCGTGACTGGACGTAAGCAAATTCAAAAACAACGCGTTGAAACTTTTGGATTTTTTGCGGAGGGCGGCCACTTGGTTGAGGAGGTTCCCAATCAGGTTGTTGTAAAGTCTTCAGTTAAGGGGACTGGAAAAATTATTGACCAAACGGGAGCGTTGGTTGCTTCAGTTGAAGTTGGTGACGATGGCATTTCCAGTCTTTCATTCACGCCAAAAAAGGGAATGATCTATACTGGCCAGATAGGCAGTCGTGAATTGCAGCTTCCCATTTCGTCTGATCATTGTGCATTAAAAGTAGAAGCGCTTGGTTCTGGAGGGGCAAATGTTTCAGTAGCGGTATCCCCTTCATCATCACTCAATCGCCAGGAGCTTTATTTCATTGCCTTGTCCAAAGGTAGGGTCGTGTACTCCTCACCATTCAAAGTTGATGATGGAGTCGGACAAGTGACCATTGATATTTTGCACCCGGGGCTTAATGAATTTTTTGTTTTCGACAAGAAGAATAACCTTCTGGCTGAACGAGTCTATTTTCTTGACCCTTCGGTGCCAAAAGTGTTGGTAAGCTCGATAAATGAGACGGTAGCGCCAAGAAGTTTGATTTCAGCATCCATCATCGTGACCGATGAAATGAGTAGGCCGACAGCGGCAACTATTGTGGCACGGGCGACCAACAATTCACTGTTCTCTGGTATTCACCTGGCGTCATTTGAAACAGAGATGAATATCTTCAACGATTTTCCTCGTCTGCGGTTAGAGTTTGAGGATTCCGGTTTACCTGAGTCTGAGTGGTTGACAAAAATCAATGATCGATTGATTGCAGAAACGTGGAATCGTATCGACTGGAATGAGGTCTTTGAGCCAAGCAAGGACAAAATCAAATATGGTTATAAGTTCTCTCTGGGATTCAATGGCAAGGCGATGTTCAAATCATCAGGAGAACCTGTGCCGGACTCTACACTGATTATGATTTACCAACAAAAGGCAATGGTTGGTTACGAAACGTATACAGATAAAAAAGGAGAGTTTTCTTTTCCATTTGTTTATGACTTCAATGGCACTGATCAGGTTTTTTACATGATGGAATTCAGAAAGAAGGAGAAGCAACAGGATTATTATATCGTTCCTGAACTTGAAATCGTAGGTACCAACGAAACTGAGGTCAGGGAACTGGATCAGCCAGACGTATATGGTGAGTATAAGTTTAGAAAGGGCATGATTGATCGCTCATTTAATTTCTTCTCTGAATCCGCTGATAAAATTAATAGCAAGATAGTTAACCCCAATGCTGAGTATGAAGATGAATTGGGTGGGGTGGACGTAACTGTAAAAGTTGAGGACTATTTGGTTTTCCCAACTATGTCTGACCTGATCCATGAGGTAATTTCTGGATTGCAGCATCGTGTTTCGGGTGGCGTTTCTACGGTCCGTGTTGTTTTTTTAAGAAACACGTATACCGTTATACCTAAAGGTGATCCACTTTACATTATTGATGGCGTTTTCACCCGTAATACAAATTATTTTTTATCGCTCAATACTGAAGACATCCTGACTATAAAATTGGTAAACGCAGAAAACAAATTGAGGAGGTTTGGCGGAATGGGAAAATTTGGAGTTGTTTTAGTTCAAACAAAAAAGTCAGTAGCAAAAGATGTGCTCAAGCACAGCACCGTTTTCTCACTTGGAGGACTTAGCCCCGATCTGGATTTCAAGATTCCTCAATACAACAACGAGACTGCTTCGAGACGACCAGACCTGCGATCTTGTATTTATTGGAGCCCGCGTTATAGCACAAACTCATCCGGAAGAGCCGATCTCAATTTTTATGCTTCGGACGATGCCGCTCCTATCAGGCTGGAGATTCTTGGCCTGACCTCAGATGGCCGCCCTTTCTCATCAGCAACGATTATCGAGGTAAAAGCGCCAGAGATCAAACAGTAGGTCAATCGA
>DAORAG010000152.1:0-7108 GCA_035344095.1 Cyclobacteriaceae bacterium
ACTTCAGCTGCGATAACGTTTTGTTTCTCTGTCATTCGGCTCTCCAGTCCATCAAACCATTTCTTCAGTGCATTGATATCCAGCATTGCCAGCTGAGCAATGTTGGTATTGTCTATTTTGAAATGGAGCGACTCTTTCTTTAACCTGGTTCCATCGCACTCCGGACAAATTTTTGTGGACGTAAAGTCTTCCACCCATTTGCGTATCGCCTCTGATCCCTCATCTTTTTGTTTCTGAAGAAAATTGATAATCCCTTCAAATTTCACATTCCAATCTGTTCCAGGGTATTTTACTGAAGCCACCGCCACCGGTACGTCATCTCCATAAAGTAATATCTTCAACACATCCTTTGGTATGTCTTTGATAGGTGTGGAGAGTGTAAGCTTTTTCTTTTTTAGAATCGCCTCAATTTTCTTAAAGATCCAGATGTCTCTGTATTCGCCAAGTGGCAATATCCCGCCTCGGCTAATACTTAACTTTTTATCGGGAATAATTGACTCCTCCGTGATTTCCTCAATCTGCCCAAGTCCGTTGCATACAGGGCAAGCCCCATAAGGTGAATTGAAAGAAAAATTATTAGGTGCTGGCTCGTCATAGGACAAACCAGTTTTGGGATCCATGAGGTATTTCGAAAAATGGTGAACAGCGCCATTCTCCTCCATGGCAATGAGCACACCTTTACCTTCTTTCAAAGCCGTATTGATCGACTGACCAATCCTGTGTCTGTCTTTTTTGTCAACAATAATTCGGTCAATAACAATTTCGATATCGTGAATCTTAAATCGATCAACCTGCATTTTGGGTTTAATGTCCTGCACTTCACCATCAATCCTCACCTTGGAATATCCACTCTTGCGAATCTGAACAAACAGTTCACGATAGTGCCCCTTTCTTCCCTTCACGACAGGTGCCAGCAAAGTCAGCTTTGCTCCCTTGAAAGATTCTAATACAGCATCCAGAATCTGATCTTCAGATTGCCTGATCATTTTTTCTCCTGACAAGTAGGAGAACGCTTCACCCGCGCGGGCGTAAAGCAGGCGCATGAAATCATAAATCTCAGTGACCGTACCAACAGTTGATCGAGGGTTTCTGGAGGTGGTTTTCTGTTCAATGGAGATAACCGGACTCAGACCATTAATTTTATCCACATCCGGTCGTTCCAGGTTGCCGATAAAACTGCGGGCGTACGCTGAGAAACTCTCCATGTAGCGTCTTTGGCCCTCAGCATAAATAGTGTCAAAAGCCAGTGACGACTTACCGCTCCCGCTTATTCCGGTAATTACAACCAGTTTGTTTCTCGGGAAGGTGAGACTTACATTTTTTAGATTGTGCTCACGGGCACCGATAATTTCTATTGTCTCGAGATCAATTGATTCGAGGCTCTTTTTGGCAGTGGATGACATTAATGAAGCTTAAAAATGCGCAGCAATTGATAATACAATTCTAAGGAGAAAAATGTTTGTGGCGGAAGACTATTTGTAAACAATAATTGGAAAGTCGTTGCCGAAAGAGTAGGCCGATGGGTATTGGGCTGTACCTTTCAGTTGTTCAGATAGTTCGGGTACTTTGTTTTCGATGTATGTACTCAATTCCCGGATGGTGAGTTTTTTGTCACCATTGGTGTCAGCCTTGCCATCCAGACCTTCTATTAACGAGTAGGTGAAAATTCCGTGGCCCAGTTTTTCAAACTCTGAGGCAAATTGATTGGAGCCTGTGGAGGTAATCCAAAATGTGCCTGTGCTTCTTGCCAGTTGCGCGATGGCCTTTTCTTCAGCAGCACCACGTTCCGTTACGGATTCGAGGGCCCCCGCAGATTGACATGCATCTAAAATGAAAATTTGCTTCTGTGCATTGATTGATTGAGCGTATTCCTTCAATGACGAGGCGGCTATGGCCTTATCCTTCAACATGTCGTCTCGCCCGTACAATTGGGTAACATCAGTAGGCACGATGTAGAATTCTTTGTCGGAAGCAGTCTCACCCGACATCACCCCATGACCGGCATAGTACACCACTAGCATGTCCTGTTCCAAAGATTTCTTCTTGATGTCATTGAGTGCAGCTTCGATATTCGACTTCACCGCTTTCTCATTTCGGATATTATAAGGCACTATTGTCTTGAAGATTCCGGATGAAGAATTTTTGATACTCTTTTCTACTCCGTTTGCATCCGCGACCGCATAGTTGAGATTATATTTTGAATTTTTGTACTTGTCTATGCCTACTGTTACCAAATACAAGGTGGGTTTCTCGGTGGTAGCTCCCTGGTAGTTGATCGTAAATTTTGCCTTTTCGGCATCAATTCCATTTTTGCTTCCTGCATTCACAAACAAAAAATTCTCCTCTCCGAAAGCTGTGGACAAACTCACATCAAATTGATAGGAGGCAGCACCGGTTCCAGGTTTGGTGTCCATAAGTTTCCCATTCTGATAAAGGCGAACTTCAGTTACTTCTGCGGGGTTGCTCGTCACCTCCACTACTACAGTCGAGTTCTTTTGCGTAGACGTTATAACATTTCCATCGGTGAAGCTTTTGCCGTTCACAGATTTAATCGCCAACACCGGAATTTTTTGTACGGCCTCATCAACATTGAAGCTGGTCAACTTGGTTGACTCCTCGTTGAGCATTGCATTGAAGAGCCTTGGCGTAAAGCCCTTTTCCATGTTGCTTTCAAGAGAAGTTCGTTGCAGCGTGAGCCTTGTAGTCCAGAAAACCTTTCCAAGCGCATCTGCAGTTCCTTCCACACGACCGTCTTTCGAAACTATGGCAAAATCATCATTGCTATCAGAAAACAGGTAAGCAATAATCGAATTGGACTTGGCATCGTAGATCTGATTGATATTATTCCCTGAGGCGTTGAGAAAGAATTTCTCTCCACGATTGTCCAATGGAAACACGTTGTAAGAACCAACACCTAAATTTGGATAGCCTGCAAACTTCCATTTGTCCGACTTCGTGGTAAACACAGATTTGCCAACGGACTCATCGTATACATTGAACGACCGCGATGCCGTGAGCACAAGCAACTTGTTGTCAATAAAAACACCACCGTATGGAGTAACTGTGGCAAGGAAAAATTCAGACTCCAGGCTTTTCTTCATTTTATACGTATTCGCATCCCAAATCTGAATCACCGACTTGGTTGCCAGGTAATTGAGTCCTGCCACGATTAAGTTGTCACCAGTTTCGTCATAAGAAATCATTGTGAACGTTCCCTCTGGTGATTGTCCAATTTCATTTCCGGTAGCCAGGTCATACAACTTTAATGGATTCATATTTTTCAAGAACGACATCACTCCAACCAGCAACTTCTTTCCGTCCGGATGAAATGCAAGCGCGCTCACATGATGCTTTTTATAAAGTGTTCCGAATGTCTGCTTCAAAGATTTCAGGTCAAACACATTGACATAGCCCTCTTTTTGTCCCACTGCAAGCAAGCTATGCTTTCCAGAAAAAGTGGTCTTTGTCGCATCTGCTGTGAGCGAAAACATGTTGATCTCCTTTTCGGTTTTCAGATCAATCACTTTTACTGATTTCAATTCAACAATAGCGAGTCGCTGCTCTGCAGTAAGCCGGATATCAAATAGGTTATCGAAGTCGGCCTTGAAGTTTTTAACAAACCTTCCAATCGAAACATCGAAGATCTTGACAGTTTTGTCCTCATAAACAAATGCAATTAGTTTTCCGTCAGGAGAAACCGCCATTCCTGCCTGCCTGGAGTGAATCGATGGAACCTCATAGGCCAAACGCAACAGATCGACTTCCTGGCTGAACGTGTTGAAGGCTGCTAAGAAGAAAAACAATACGATAAAGGTGATCCTCATTGCGACAATTTATGAAACTCAGCCCAAATCGGTCATTAATTGTGCCAGTTCAAGTCTGGGTAATCGAAAAGGGCATGCCTAAAACAATCGTTTTTGCAGGTATTGCAAATTAGTTCTCGGTCGTTAAATTTGCAGTCCTTTGTAAAAAGTAAGCGGGAGTAGCTCAGTTGGTAGAGCACGACCTTGCCAAGGTCGGGGTCGCGAGTTCGAGTCTCGTTTCCCGCTCAAGATTGTGAGAAGCGAGTCCCGTCCCGATGAATCGGGACGAGGATGCTCGAGCCGAAGGCTCGGCATTCGAGTCTCGTTTCCCGCTCAAAGGAACCAAAAATGCCGCAACTCAATGCGGCATTTTTATTCATTTTTTGCCCGGGTGGTGGAATTGGTAGACACGCAGGACTTAAAATCCTGTGGATAGTAATATCTGTACGGGTTCAACTCCCGTCCCGGGTACTTTTCTTAATTCACGTTCACTTCAAACTCAATATCCAAATCCGTCTCGCCTGTGTTTGCGTCTGATGTTGCTGACTTCAAATCAGGCTGATGTTTGAGGACCACCCTGAATGTGCCCGATCCGTTTGCAGCAGTGGTCCACGTGGTGGTTAAGCCAAGGGGAAATCCGTTGTCGTCTTCATCTTCGTAGTTTACAGCATCAGCACGATTGTCAATATTTCCATTTCCAGCTGGATCAGAAAAGACGTCACCTGTCCAGCTGTAGAAGAACATGTGTTCGTCTCCTTCCTCTTCTACCTCGTCTGCAATATTGTATTCGGGTGATGAAGTTTCTGCCAATTCATTGATTAGGCCCAGCGTCAGCGCGTAAGTGGTGTTTGCCGCCAGGTTAATCGCACCATCCACTTGAATATCCTGCACACCCTCCCCATCTGGATCTGTGGCAGAAACAGTAATCGGTGTCCCCCCTCCTACTGGTGTAAAGGTTAGCGTTGCCTTTGTGATGAGTTCGGGAACGTCTTCTTTCATGGGGTCATCCTCGCTACAGGAGGTAAGACTCATTACACCCGCCATCAAAACGATGGAAAACGTCAATTGAAAATATTTAGTTGTGCCTTTAAGTGTTTTCATTTTTTTAAATTTTAAAAAATACATTTTACTGAGATCATAAAATTTCTACCGAGATCATCCGCATAGTAGCGGAACCGATTGGTGTACTCCCGGTAAGATTGATTAAACAGATTTTCTGCAGATAACCTGAAATCATAACGAGTCTTATCCCTGTCAAGTGAGAATCCAATACTGCCATTAACCAGCGTGTAATCCGCTGGCGCGTCCTTGAAGTCAAAAATTCGTGTATCATTTTCAAATAAATTAACACCTGCCTCACTAGCATCTTTGATCTGGCGGGCTGTAATTGTCCTTGGCGCTCTGCTTTGTCTTGCCACATACTTCACCTTCAACTCCGCAAAGAATCGTTTTAGGGGGAGTTGATTCGGTTCCTCAAATCGCCACGCCAATTCATATCTATTGGAAGGGATAAAAACCAACAGGTCATTATTTCGCTCATCTGAAGCGCGAATCAACGAAGCTTTCGGGCTTAACTTCCACTGCTTGCTCAAGTTCCAATCGGCCGTTATGTCAATACCCAAAAACAAAGCATCAGTCTGTGTATACCGAAAGTAGGGATATGTGCCACGAATGTTTTGGGTAATGCCTGTAGGCTTCAGGTAGATGTAATTGAAAATGTAGTTTGCATACCCGCTCAACTCAATTGCCAGATTGCTTTTCTGATAACGATAAGTTGAGACTGCCTTCAACGCCCTCTCAATCTTGAATGAAACATCATTGATATTCAAAACTTCATTCGTGGAGTCATTCAGTAGCAATCCATACTCGATAGCAGCAGCACTCTGATGAGTACCCACACTGTAGAGTTCGGCTACATGAGGAGGTCTCCATGAGCTACTCACGTTGATCGCCAGGGATTGTGTGCTGTTTAGCTGCGTGGTAGCCCCTGCGGTGAAACTGACATTTTGGAATTTTAACGTCTCGCTATAACGCGCATTCTTAAAGTCAAATCCTGTTACAGCGTAGTATCGATAGTCATATCGTGCACCAAAGTCATATACCCAATGAGCCTTTACCAACTTTGTCACTCCAAACACACCACCAGAGAAGTTGTTGTAGTTAGGAATAAATGGGATTCGCTGCGTACCGAATATATTGTTGTTATCCTGGTACATCCCATTAATCCCGATACAAAAGCTATTGGCTTGATCAGGTGTTGATTCCCACTCAGCCTCAATGGTATGCGTGTTTAATTGAAGGTCGATGCTGGGAATTCCCGAAAGATTTCCTCTACGGATATCAAACTCTTTTCGGTTGTTGTTCTGAAATCCGTATTGCAATCTCCACTCCCCTGTCTCCCGTTCGATATGACCATTGAGCTTTAGCAGATTGTGACTTACCTCTTGTCTGGGTTCCGCGATGTCGTAACTAAAATCGGCAGTAGACTGTGGTGGCTCTCGTTCAGTGGCTGCCACCAGATCATCTAAATTGCTAATGGCTGTGCCTTTCAGTATTCCAAGTTCAGTTCTGAAGTGGCTAAAGAAAACTTCAAAACCTTTTGGACCATTGTGGTAGCCAGCAGCACCTGAAAAATTCAGCTCCTTAATTCCCGTGTTGGTGAGCGAATAATCGGGCGCATGAAAATCACCGGAACGTTTACCTGTTCCCTGCACGCGCCATCCCCAACCTTCGTGTCCATTCAAGCCGCCTTCGAGCATGGCTGATACTGTTCCAGACCTGCCGTTGCTCTGTCCAATCATACTGACTGAGCCACCCAGTCCGGGTTGTTCAGGTAAGTCAGCCGGGTTAACAATCACAACTCCACCAAGCGCATCCGTTCCGTACTTAATAGACGATGCGTCCTTCACCACCACAATGTTTGATGCGATGAAGGGATCAATTTCTGGAGCGTGTTCGGCTCCCCATTGTTGTCCCTCCTGTCTGATACCGTGGTTGAGTATCAGCACTCGCTGACTATGCACCCCATGAATGACAGGCTTGAAAATTCCAGGACCAGCCTGAATGGTGTTGACTCCCGATACTTCTTTTAGGGATTCTCCCAGCGACTTGCCCGCAGTTTCGGCCAGCTTTTCTCCGCTGAGTACGGTGTAGTTCTGAGCGTTCTCGAGGTGAGCTACCTCTTCCTTTACCACTACTTCTCTCAGTGTTTCCACGTTGGGTTGTAGCGTGATTTCCTTCTCCACACGGCCATTTAGCATGATCTCAAAAACTTGCTCCTGATAGCCCAGGTACTGAACGGTAAC
>DAORAG010000153.1:0-7094 GCA_035344095.1 Cyclobacteriaceae bacterium
CTATCGAAAACGTGGGTGCACAACTGGTAAAAGAAGTGGCATCAAAAACTGCTGACGCAGCTGGTGATGGTACGACTACAGCCACTGTTTTGACACAGGCAATCTTCGGTCATGGAATCAAGAACGTTGCCGCTGGTGCCAACCCAATGGACCTGAAGCGCGGAATTGACAAAGCTGTCATCGCAGTTGTCGAAAACCTGAAGAAACAAAGCAAGAAAATAAAAGACTCAAGTGAAATTGCTCAGGTTGCTACTATCTCATCCAACAGTGACGAGACCATCGGAAAGATGATTGCTGATGCAATGGACAAAGTAGGCAAAGACGGTGTAATCACCGTAGAGGAAGCTAAAGGAACTGAGACAGAAGTGAAGACCGTAGAAGGTATGCAGTTCGATCGTGGGTACCTCTCTCCTTACTTCGTGACCAACACAGAGAAAATGGAGGCAGAGTTGGAAAGCCCTTACATCCTGATCTACGACAAGAAGATCAGCGCAATGAAAGAATTGCTTCCTATCCTTGAGCAAACTGCACAAACTGGTAAGCCACTTTTGATCATCTCTGAAGAAGTAGAAGGTGAAGCATTGGCAACACTGGTAGTAAACAAAATTCGTGGTTCACTCAGAGTCGCTGCTGTTAAGGCTCCTGGTTTCGGTGACAGAAGAAAGGCTATGTTGGAAGACATTGCCATCCTAACCGGAGGTCAGGTAATTTCTGAAGAGCAAGGTTTCAAACTGGAGAATGCTTCTTTGGATATGCTCGGCCGCGCTGAGAAAGTTAACATTGATAAGGATAACACAACAATCGTTAATGGAGCCGGCAAGAAAGCAGACATCCAGGCTCGCATCGGACAAATTAAAGCACAAATCGAAACTACAACTTCAGACTATGACAAGGAGAAGTTGCAAGAGCGTTTGGCTAAGTTGTCAGGTGGTGTAGCCATCCTTTACGTGGGTGCCGCTACGGAAGTTGAAATGAAGGAGAAAAAAGACCGTGTAGATGATGCATTGCATGCTACAAGAGCTGCTGTACAGGAAGGTATCGTCCCAGGCGGTGGCGTTGCTTACATCCGCGCTATCGAGGCATTGAAAGATCCGCAAGCAGTAGGTACATCAAACGATGACCAGGCAACTGGTGTAAATATCGTGAGATTGGCACTGGAAGCTCCATTGAGAACTATCGCTGAGAATGCTGGTCAGGAAGGTTCTGTTATCGTGAACAAAGTACGCGATGGCAAGAAAGACTTCGGATTCAACGCTCGCGACAACAAGTTCGAATCATTCTTCGAAGCGGGTATTATCGATCCTACGAAAGTGACTCGTCTTGCATTGGAAAATGCAGCGTCTATCGCAGGTCTGCTGTTGACCACAGAAGCAGTAGTATCTGAAATTCCAGAAGAGAAAGAATCTGCCCCTGCAATGCCAGGCGGTGGAATGGGTGGAATGATGTAATTCCAACCTGATAAATTCAAAAAGGCCTCATTTTCCGATGAGGCCTTTTTTGTTTATTTTTAAGGCATACTCTTACTCAAAGACTATGGTTATTCATAAGACGTTTGCAGACTTTGTTCTTTTCCTATACGTACACATGGCCTTTGCAGACGGTGAGTACCACCCCTCAGAGGAGAAAGAAATCCTGACGAAGGTAAAAAAGCTATTTCCTTCTGAGTCTGATCCAAAAAAGCGATTGGATGATGCTGTTGCACAGTATAAGACAATTAAAAAAGAAGATCTGCGTACTATTATCCACGATACGTTTCAGCATTTCACGCAAGTGAAGTTCACACAGAAATACAAGGTCTACACGGACATGTATGACATCGTACACGCAGACGGAAAGGTGCATGAAGCTGAGGAAAGGGCCTTAAAAGAACTGAAAGAAATTATTGATGTTAGCTCCGAAGTGAGCCACAAGCACTAATTTCACCTCACCCCCTAGGAAATTTTGGTTCTGGCTACACGGAAGACGATATAAGCCAAGAGGCTGAACATCGCGATCGCGATCAAGTCCCCTCCCTCCGGAATTACCGTGCGCACCGCATCATGAACTATCGCAATCACAGATTTTGTGCCGTCACTTGTGCTCACATTTGTTCCCAACAATACAGCCACAAGAATCCCCGTCAGTGAACCTCCGGCAATCAATCCGGAACTAAAAAGTGCACCAGAACTTACCTCTCCCTCTTCCCCACTCCTATTCGATACCCTGTCGGCAATCATCTTGATGGCGCCACCGATAAATATGGGAGAAGTAGTTGACAAAGGTAGATAGGCCCCGACTGCAAATGCGAGCGAACTCACTCCGCACAATTCAACCACAGCCGATAGACCCATTCCCGCTAGTACCAATCCCCATGGAAGATTTTGACTCAACAATCCCTTGATTACCGTTGCCATCAAAGTTGCCTGTGGCGCAGGCAGCGGATTAGGGTGTGCTTCTGTAACCGCACCTATACCCAGTGTATCATTTAACAAAAGGAGTGTAAATCCAACTGCGATCGTTGACGCAGATACGCCAATCAAAAGACCAATCTGCTGCTTGATAGGAGTTGCCCCAACCAGAAAACCTGTCTTTAAGTCTTGGGAGGTAGCACCAGCATTCGAGGCTGCAATACAGACAATTGACCCTACCACAAGCGCAATAGGTTGATAATAATCTCCCGTCCATCCAATTCCGATGAATATTAAGCTCGTGGCCATCAAAGTAGCAATTGTCATTCCCGACACCGGACTAGACGAAGAACCAATTAAACCAACTATGCGCGAAGCCACGGTTACAAAAAAGAATCCGAAGATTACTATCATAACTGCTGCAAGGAAATTCACTGGCAGGTTGGGCAAAATTGTCATCAGCAAAACGAGGGCAATTGAACCAAAAACTACCAGTACCAAAGGAAAATCTTTATCGGTACGCAGCTTCTCTGCGGATTGTGACTTATCACGATTCTTCAGGTCGTTGAATGAGTCTTTGAAGGCACCTATTATCGTTGGCAATGTTTTGATCAACGTGATGATGCCACCGAAAGTCACAGCTCCTGCTCCGATGTATCGGATGTACTTGCTCCAGATTTGACTGGGCGACATCTCAGAAATCAACATGGTCGCCTCCGGGGGCATAGGGACAGTAAGGTTATCACCAATCAATGTAATAAGTGGTATGAGTACAAGCCATGACAGCACGCCACCCGCTACCATGATGCCTGAGATACGAGGCCCAATGATATAACCGACACCTAATAATTCAGGTGTGATCTCTGCGTTGATGGTCCCGTTGGGTAACATTGACTTGCGTCCGAAAACATACTGTGGCACATCCTTCCACAACCCGACAATTGACATCAGCGCCTTGTATAGAAAGGCCAATCCCAGACCCATAAACACGCTGCGCGCCAGCTTGCCACCTTTCTCCCCTGCTATCAACACGTCAGCACAAGCGGTACCTTCCGGGTAAGGAAGATTTCCATGCTCCTTTACGATAAGCGACCTTCGCAGTGGAATCATAAAGAGGACTCCCAACACACCACCTACAAGTGCAAGCACAAAAATTTGAAAGTATTTGAAGTAGGTTTCTCCTCCAGCAAGGAACAGCAAGGCCGGCACAGTAAACACCACACCCGAAGCCACAGACTCACCTGCCGATCCAATCGTTTGTACAATATTGCTCTCAAGGATAGTGGCTTTTCCAATTTTCTTAAAAATGGAGATGGCCAATACTGCGATGGGTATTGAGGCACTTACCGTAAGCCCGACCTTTAATCCCAGATACACTGTGGCCGCTCCAAAAATGATTCCGAAGATGGCTCCGAGTATAATTGCTTTTAACGTAAACTCAGGTATAAAATCGGTGGGTGAGATATAAGGTTTAAACTCTTTCTCCTGCTCCATACAGTATCAATTAGGAATGACGGTCGGTTGATCCAAAGGATATTTTCTTACTTTTAGCATTCGCAGCATAACACAAGTATATGATTTATTCTGTAGTTACCATCGTTTATCTACTCCTTTTGGTGGGTGTTATTGCTTTCAAAACCAAAAAAGTACAGACCGAAGAAGATTTCATCGTGGCAGGTCGGGGCGCTCCAGTCTATTTACTGGTAGGGACTTTAGTATGTACCTGGATCGGTTCAGGAAGTTTGTTTGGAACAGCAGGACTAAGCTTCCGTTCGGGGTTTGGTGAGCTCTGGTTTTCGGCTGGCGCATGGGTTGGAATTGTTGTCATTTATTTTGTTGCCGAACGTGTAAGGAAAATATCGAAGTTCACGCTAACCGATTTGCTCGAGCAACGCTACAATCACGCAGCTAAAATCCTGGGAACGGTGACGATCATCGTTGCCTACCTCGTCATTGCCGGGTATCAGTTCAAAGGAGGAGGCCGGTTCATCGCAATTCTCACACAAGGTGCTGTCGATCTGCCAACAGGCACTTTTATCTCTTGTATTGTAATCATCACGTTTACCGCTGTTGCCGGCATGGTGTCAATCATCTCCATCGACATCTTCAATGGTGTGCTGATGATTATTGCTATGCTCATGACTTTGCCCCTGGCCATAGATGCTCATGGTGGCGTGCAAGAAGTAATCAATACGTTACAGACAAAAAATCCAGGGTATCTCTCGTTGTTTGAAGGACGTGACCCCTGGTGGATCATAGGTATCATACTCCCTACATTTCTTTTGCTGGTGAGCGAAAGTAGTATCTACCAGAAATTCTCCTCTGCCCAAAACGCAACGTCCGCACGCAAAGCCGTGTTGGGTATGCTGGCCGGTGTGGTCATTATCGAGTTTGTGATGTGTGCCATAGCCGTGGTGGGTTACGCGATCTACTCCAGTGATCCACGTTTCTTCCTTGCTGATGGTTCTATAGACCGGGGCATGGCAGAGGAAGTCATCTTAAGGATTGGTTATGAACAGATTCCAGTGTACGCAGGCGCGCTTCTTTTCGCAGCCGGGGTCGCTATTATTTTATCTACCGGCAACACCTTTTTGATGGTAACCTCCACCAACCTAACGCAGGATATTCTCAAGCCCTATTTCTTCAAGACCTCCAAAGACTCAAAAAAATTGGTGAGGATACAACAGGTATCGATTGTGATTCTCGGCTTGCTGGCCTATGTCATGGTGACTCAATTTGAAACGGTTCTGGAAATGGCCTTTATCTCCTATACGATGATCGGAGCTGCATTGGCACCGGTACTCCTTGCTGCCTTCTTCTGGAAAAGGGTAACAGCCGCGGGTGGCGTAGCCTCCATAATTGCGGGTATGCTCGTACCGATTATCAACAAAGGCATGGAGGTAGCAGGGGTGTCTATTGGAGTGTTGCCCGTGGATACTGACTACATCGCCATCCCTTCGCTGTTTGCCTCCCTAACGTTACTAATCGTTGTGAGCCTGCTTACCAGTAGGCCCAGTGAGGAAAAATGGAAGCCTTTCTTCGATTAACCAGGCGGTCTTTTCCGAATTAAATTCTACTGCCTCAGCATTTTACGGATGAAAAAGTGAGGCTGATCGGCCCGGGCAGTCGATCATCGGGCCTTTATTCAAAATGCCTTATTTGACGATTCTAAAACGATTGCAATCGCATTTTTCGGAAATTATTTTGCTAACTTTGCCGCCTCAATCAACCGACATTTGTAATGCAAGAAAGTGGAGTGAAACCCGCCAATGCCTCTGTTAAGGACCTGGGTATTAAAGAAGGAAAAGCACACTGGAATACATCACCTGAAGAATTGGCTCAGATTGCCGTAAACCTTGGGCAGGCAAAATTCACCAACACCGGAGCGATCGCAATTGACACCGGTGAGTTCACCGGACGATCTCCGAAGGACAAGTTCACAGTAAAAGACGACCTCACGAAAGACACCGTTTGGTGGAACAACTTTAACATCCCTTTCGAGTCGGACAAGTTTGAAAAGCTTCATCAAAAGGTTCTCAACCACTTCAATGGTAAAGAATTCTATGTGCGTGACGTGTATGCTTGTGCCGATCCTCGCTACAGGATGAACATCCGCGTAATTACTGAGCTTTCATGGTCCAATCTTTTTGCGGGTAACATGTTCTTGCGTCCAACCCAGGAAGAACTCCTCTCCTTCCAGCCAGAATGGACCATCTTATGCGCGCCCTCATTTAAGGCCGACCCTACGGTTGATGGAACCAGGCAGCACAATTTTTCTATCATTGACTTTACCCGCAAGGTTATCCTTGTAGGTGGAAGCGGTTATACAGGAGAAATCAAAAAGGGAGTTTTCTCGGCCCTCAACTTTATCCTTCCTGAGCAAAAGAACGTACTCTCCATGCACTGCTCCGCCAACATTGGAGAAGCTGGTGACACCGCGATCTTCTTTGGACTCTCCGGAACAGGTAAGACCACGCTTTCAGCCGATCCCAATCGCAAGCTGATCGGAGACGATGAGCACGGATGGACATCAGACAACGTAATTTTTAATTTTGAAGGTGGCTGCTATGCAAAAGTGATTGACCTTTCGGCTGAAAAAGAGCCAGACATCTTCCGTGCAATAAAAGCGGGAGCGCTTCTGGAAAACGTCACCTTTAAGAACGGAACAAATGAGGTTGACTATACTGACGGTTCTAAAACAGAAAACACACGGGTAAGCTACCCGATAGAACATATCAAGAACATTGCGAAACCATCGCTGGGAAAGAATCCTAAGAACATCTTCTTCCTTACTTGTGATGCTTACGGAGTGTTACCTCCTATCTCTAAGCTAACACCAGGACAAGCAGCATTTCATTTCATTTCGGGTTACACTGCAAAGGTCGCTGGAACAGAAGCAGGTATCACTGAGCCGACTACAACCTTCTCGGCTTGCTTCGGTGCGCCTTTTATGCCATTGCACCCTACGCGCTATGCAGAAATGTTGAGCAAAAAAATGCAAGAGGCCAATGTAGACGTTTGGTTGGTGAACACCGGTTGGTCCGGTGGCCCCTATGGAGTTGGTAGCCGCATGAGCCTTAAGTATACGCGGGCTTTAATCACCGCTGCGCTGAATGGCGAGTTGAAAAACATCAACTTTAAAACGCATGACATCTTCGGAGTGGCTATGCCAACTGAATGTCCCGGTGTGCCCACCGAAATTCTTGA
>DAORAG010000154.1:0-7086 GCA_035344095.1 Cyclobacteriaceae bacterium
GGTTGAAGTGGTTGATCAAAGCCAAGGAGGAGACTGGTCTTCCGGTGGCTACCGAGGTGGCCACAGCAGCTCATGTGGAAGAATGTCTCAAGGCGGGTGTCGATATCCTCTGGGTAGGAGCACGTACCACTGTCAATCCATTTTCGGTACAGGAAGTGGCTAATGCATTGCAAGGAGTTGATGTGCCTGTATTAGTAAAGAACCCAGTCAATCCTGACCTGGAGTTGTGGATTGGCGCACTTGAAAGATTAAATCGTGCCGGAATAAAAAAACTTGCTGCGATCCATCGCGGATTTTCATCGTTCGAAAAAGGGCCGTTTAGAAATGCGCCAATGTGGGATATCGCTATTGAGTTGAAAACCAGGTTTCCTGAACTGGATATCATCTGCGATCCCAGTCACATTGCTGGCCAGCGTGAGTTGATTCCGTTTATTGCTCAAAAGGCACTGGATCTTGATATGGCAGGTTTGATGATCGAAAGTCACATTGAGCCCTCAGTAGCGTTGAGTGATGCCAAGCAACAGGTGACACCATCTGCGTTGGGCAAAATATTAGAGGATCTTGTGGTTAGGACCCCCTCAACGGCCAATAAGGAATTTAAGAGCACACTAACCATTCTACGCGAGCAGATTGACCAACTTGATGATCAGATCATGCAAACTATGGCTGCGCGAATGAAAATTTCAGAGCAAATCGGTAATTACAAAAGAGACAACAATGTGACAATCCTTCAGGTAAACCGTTGGGAGGAGATTGTTGAAACAAGGATAGCGCAGGGAAATGCCATGGGCTTGGGTAGCGAATTTGTGAATAGCCTTTTAAAGCTTGTACACAATGAGTCAATCCAAGTGCAGCAGAAGGTAATGAACAAGATCAGTCAGAAAGTTTGAGTTGACTTGATTTTGGTGTTGGGATTTCCGCTAAATTCCGGCTGTGGTCAAGTCCGCAGCCCTCACTTTATTAGTTTGCTTTTCTTTCCAGGCCAAGGCTCAGCAGGATAGCACGGCTGTTTGGGAAGAAATCATCAATCTTGAAAGCAGAATCCAGGCCGATTTTCCCCAGACTTTTGCCAAGGCCAACCAACTTCTGGGGCAGGTAAAGTCCCTGAATTGCGAGACTTGCCTTGGGCGTGCTTTAATGATGGTTGGAAAATTCCATTGGGCTAACGGTCAGTACCCGGAAGGGTTATCCTATTTTCGCCAATCTATTTTAATATCGAGTAGAATAGGAGACCACGACACATGGTCGAAGGCAACTGACCTAATCGCAAATACTTATTACTATCAAGCCTACTATGACTCCGCTGAGTTCTATTTTCAAAAGGCGCTTGAGTTGGCACAGCAAGTAAATGACTGGGAAGGAATGGTCATGATTCTTCACAATACATCATTGATGTATCATCGCAAAGGTGATTTCAGAAAAACGATTGAATACATATTTAAGGGGGAGGAAGTAAAGGATCGGGTACCCAGAAGTGAACATCAAATAGAGGCCATGGGGGCTATGGGTTCGCTTATGATCGATAGTCTTTACTATAAAGAGGAGATCGAAGATGAGCTTAGAAACGTGGCGCATTTTCAGCGCGAGAAAAATTTAAAAGGTTTGTATAGCACCTATCGAAATTTAGGTAAGGCATATCGACAACTTGAGATGTATCAAATCGCAGCGCGTTATTTTGTGAAAGCTAGCCTGGTGATGAAAGAGCTACAACTGATACCCGAGTGGGATCTGGCTGCAACAGACTATAGGGACGCTAATATGAGAGACTCCTGCTTTTACTACCACTACCTTGCGAAGAATGATATGAAGAGGACTACTATGCCGAACGCTGCTTATACGATTGAACTGTTAGGTGACGCACACCTTTTCTTTAATCAGCCTGACTCTGCTTTACTGTACTATGACTCCGCCATTAACATGAATTACCGGATGAACAATAGAATCACTTTTACAGGCATACATCGAAATCTGGTACGGGTCCATGCGCTTCTGGGAAATTATGATAAAGCGGAGTATCATTTGAAGAAAGGGCTGCGATTAGCCAAGCAGGTAGCATTGATTCATGAAAAAAATTTGCTTAATGAAGGAAAGTTTCTTTACGAAAAAATGGGCGACTATAAGTCGGCCTTGTTTTATTCTGAGAAATTTAAGGCCTACCTCGACAGTATCAATAGACAGGAGACAGCAATTAATCTAACTCGGATGCAGGCCGAATTTAAGACCACAAAAAAGGAGTCCGAACTAAACTCACTAAAACAATTGAATTTGTTAAATGAGGAAAAGATTAAAGCCCAAACGCTTCAAGTTATTTTGGCATTGGTCTCATTGATTCTTATTGGAAGTCTTGGTGGATTTTATTACTCCAGATTTCGCCAAAAGAAAAAGGCATCAGATCTGCTGGAAAGAAAGAACCAAATTATTGAACAGCAATATGATGTGGTAAAAAAGCAAAATGATGATAAGGAGGCTCTCCTACATGAAATACACCATCGTGTAAAAAATAATCTTCAAATTATTAGCAGTCTAATCAATCTTAAGTCAAAGAATGCTAATAATGAAACAAAGGAGATCCTTGGTGACTTGAATTCAAGAATCCACTCTCTAGGACTGATTCACGAAATGTTATATAAATCTGATAGTCTTGGATTAATAGATCTGAAAGAGTATCTAAGTGAGCAGTGCAAATTGACAGTGGCTTCCCTTGAGGGCGATGGTATACTCCTGGATGTCGAGCTAGATCAGCTCGATACAGGAATCGATACCGCGATAACATTTGGTCTTATTACTAACGAATTGATTACAAACGCCATTAAATATGCATTCGATAAGTCACAGGAGGTAAAAAAAATAATGGTGAGCCTTAGAAATGTTGATGGGCATTGGGTTTTTAAGATTAGTGACAACGGGAGGAAATTGGCATTGGATGAGGGAATTGTAAAATCCTTTGGCTTGCGGTTTGTGGAACAATTAGTGAAGAACAAACTGAATGGAGAAATGAATATTGATTGTCAAAATGGATTAAGGGTAGAAATAGTCCTTAATTCACAGGCAGCTAATTTGGTTTCGGAAACAGTTTAAAAATATCATTAAACAATGGCGCCAATTTCAATTACAATTGTTGAAGATGAATTCATGATTGCTGAAGATATTAAGTCGCTCTTGTTGGATCACGAGTATCAGCTTATCGATGTATTTTCCAAAGCAGAAGACGCACTTCCGTCAATATTAGGTAATCCCCCAGACTTGTTACTTGTTGATATAAGGCTTTCAGGAAAAATGTCTGGTATCGAATTGGTTGAAAACGTAAAATTGAAATTTTCAATTCCCGTAATATACATTACTGCCAATTCAGACACGGATACTTATACCAAAGCCAAGCTCACGTCACCGAACGCATTTCTGATAAAGCCCTTCACTCATTCAAATTTATTGGCCGCGGTGGATTTGGCGCTTTATAATTTTGCTCAAAATAGAACTCCTGATCATATTTCCCGGTCGGTTGACGGGGAACAGCCATACAGCACTTACATAAATAAATGTCTTTTTATTAGGGTTAATGGAAAGCATAAGAAAGTTTGCTCGGAGAATATCTTGTTCGTTGAAGCCAACGGAAGCTACGTAAGCGTTCAAACCGATGCCGAGAGGTATGTACTATCTCAGAATTTGAATAATTTTTTAATCAAGACTCCGCTACGCCAACTGGTGCGAATTCACAGGTCGTATGTTATTAATATTGATCGAGTCGATTCTTTTGATGAATCGTCAGTTTTGGTGCTGAACCATAAGCTACCAATAAGTGAAACATATAGGGCGGAATTTCTTTCAAAAATTCACTGCCTTTGAGCTCAATTGGAGGATCCCGAATGAGTAATGAAGGACCCGACTCGAGTCTCAAAAGGAAATAGCCAGCGCCCACAAAATATAAAACCCCTCCGGCAAAACTAACCTTCTGTACCGTAGGTCTGCTGTTCATTTTAGGTGATTGTAAAATCAACTGAAATGAAAAACTACTATTCGATTGCGTTATTAGTGATTTTTTTCTCTTGTTCTGAGGATGTTTTGCAACAGACAGAGTTAACTGCAAATGCTGGACCAGACCAGACCGTTGCGCCATTTACACAGGTAACGTTGGACGGTTCAGCTTCGGTTGGAGAGAATCTTACTTATGATTGGACTTACAATGGTGGTCCAATGTCATCCGCTGAATTGGTTTTATCTAATTCGACCAGTTCTGATCCCTCCTTTGTGCCAACAAAGAATGGCGTCTATAATTTTACACTTGAAGTCACCAGTGGGATAAGATTTTCGGAGGACCAGGTGCAGATTACAGTGAGTGGTGCGCTGGTAATCGGTGGAACATTAACCCAAGACCTTACACTAAAAGATTTCGAACCAAATCCGGAAATGCCAGATTATATTATTTCCTCTGACCTCATTGTGCCTGATGGAATTACGCTTAAGGTGGAGGATGGATCTGGTGGGAATGTACACGTAAAAGCGGATAACGGTAAAGGCATCATCATTAAAGCTGGTGGAGCGATGCGGATCAATTCCGGCTCCACCAATCGATTTACGAGTGATACAGGCTGGAAGGGAATTTTAGTTGATGGGGGAATAATTGATTTCTCTAATGTGATAACCACATTGGATAAGGCAGGATCCTCGGTGTTTGAGGGCCAGTCGCTAGCCGCTGCCGTGACATTGGCTGGTTTGGAGCCTAAGATCAGTAATTTCACAAACGTCCAGTTTACAAATTCTCCATCGCATGATATCTTGGTCGCCTCATCGGTGTCGACCAGCGTGCAGGATGGTGTAGTTAACAGCAACGTTTTCTCCAACAGTGTGCCAATAAAGGCGCCTATTTCATTTTTGCCAAAAATAGGTTTCAACTCTTATCCAACATCATTCAGCTACATACATCTGGTGCCGAGTGGCGCAGGCACGGTCGATGTAACTTCCACCTTTACGTTTCCAGGAGGTGGAAAGTACTTCATAGATGGAGATTTTACAGCTGGGTCACCTATAGTCATGTCAAACGTGATCGTTTATATGAAACAAGGTGCGGGGATCCTTTCACAGAAAGATCTCACCCTGACCGCAGCCACTGTCAAAGGACTTGATGGAGCAACCTGGAAGGGCATAGCCTTCGCATCGTCTAGTAATCAAATGGCCATCAACAGCTCTTCCATAGAGGACGCGGGAAGCGATGTATTTGCTACTGGTTTCTTCTCAACCGCTGTAAAAGCTGCTTTATATTTTAGCTCAGGGGGCAATTCAACCTTTTCGAATTCTTCGATTGTTGACAGTGGAGGATATGGTATTTTCAGCGATGATCAGTTTGCGCAGATCAATATTCAGCAAAGTACATTTACGGGAACTACATTAGCGGCAATTCGAACGAGATTAGAACTCATTCATAATTCGGTGGGTACCGGCAACAGCTTCACTATGCCAACTGGGGTTGCTGCAGTGGAGGTTCAAGTTCCCAACTTAACTACATCGCCATTGGGTACCTGGAATTCGCTTGGTGTATCCAATTTTTACTTGATTTCAAATAACCTTAGGCAATCTGGTGGGTCGTGGACATTAGCTCCGGGAGTAAATCTCAAATTTAAGTCGGGAAAATTTCTTGAATTGGAACAGGGAGGATTTACGGCAATTGGGACCTCTGAATCGCCCATCACCTTTGATAGTGAGACCGGCACGGCTGGGTCGTGGGCGGGGATTCATGTTCAGACTACAACCAAATTTGAGTATTGCAGAATAAAAAATGGAGGAGAAGTTCTGATATTGAAAAATGGTGTAACCCCTGCTACCGAGAAGGCCAATATCGTGTTTAACTACGGTGGAATTATTTCAACCAATACATTTAAAAATAATGTGATATCTGGAAGTGGCGGTTATGGAATTTTGGTCGAAGCAGGCAAGCAAAATCCTGATGCCCTTAACGTAGTAAATAACAATAGTTTTTCAGTCAATACAAGTGGTGACGTGATTGTTAAGTAGATGCCAATTACCGCATTGTCTGGTTTTGTGAAAGAAAAACCCTTCTCCACAAAAAAAATAACTGTGTTGGTGAAGTCGGTAGATGGCATCGTGAAAGGCTAGCTACCTTTCGTATACGTGAAGAAATGCACCTCCCTCACTAGTTTTTTGATAAGAAGCGCGGTAATTCTGACTTCGCTCGCTTTTTGTGGCATCAGCCAGGCTCAAACCCTTCCTTCCGATGTTATTGCCACCACCGGAGAAAGCTTTGTCAAAAGCCAAGGTTCCCTGGAGTGGACGCTTGGGGAAATAATGGTTGAGACATACATCAAACCCATCGGCTTTCTTACTCAGGGATTTCAACAGCCGACTAAGGTTACGATTACCGGTATTGATGAGAAGAAAGAAAATATCGTTGTCTATCCTAACCCCGCCCGTGATGAATTGAAAGTAAAAATTTCTCAAGCTGGTAGTTACAGCGCATGTCTCTACAACCTTCAGGGCCAGATTCTGATTCGCGAGAGTTTTGATGTGGGCTCTATTCCGTTCGTGCTTGTCATGGATATCGAGCAAATGAAGGCAGCGGTTTACATTCTTCGCATTGCCAATATTTTATCAGGTACAAGTCAAATTCAGAAGATAGAAAAGTATTAAATCCATCATGTCTATGAAAAAGGCATTATTCATTTTTTTGGTTACAGTTTGTTCGCTCTTCACTATCTGCTCATTCGGGCAGGCCCCGCAGGGGTTCAAATATCAATCTGTAGCGAGAAACTCTAGCGGACTTCCCATAGCAAGCAGCAATATTGGTTTGCGTGTGCGCATTCATGACCAAACGGAAACCGGATCAGTTGTCTACAGCGAAACACACACTGCTGCAACAAATGCTTTTGGAGTTTTCTCACTTTCTATCGGAGCAGGAACTCCTCAATCAGGAACTTTTGCAAGCATTAATTGGGGAGGCGGAGCAAAGTTCATAGAGATCGAGGCAGATTTTTCTGGCGGAACATCGTACACGAGCATGGGAACTTCGCAGTTGCTAAGCGTACCGTATGCATTATACTCAGAAAATGGAACACCTGGACCGAAAGGAGACAAAGG